>NZ_JBSXOK010000039.1:0-14373 GCF_056859415.1 Zunongwangia sp. L-65 | reverse complement strand
GGAAGCTAAATTTTAGGAACTCGCTTCGCTCAAACAGCCTAAAATTTTAACGCTTCTCTCATTTTCAATTTCACGAGCAATCTTCGATAGGCCATTACTAACTCAACATTCAGCATTCAAAATTCAACATTTTAATCCTGATTCTTGCTTCTCTTGTCTATTCTCTAGATTCTAGATTCTCACTAAAAAAAGATTTCTCCATTTCGCTATGCTTCAGTCGAAATGACAACCTTTAGAATTCAATGTTTAAGGTTTAAGGTTCAAAAGTTGTTGTACCGAGAAGTCTGTTTTCAGTATACAGTTTACATTGTACAGCCATTGAAAATTCAAAATTTTTATCTTGTTTCCTGAGTCACTCGTCTATTCTCTCTTTTAGGTTCTAACTAAAAAGATCTCTCCACAAGGTCGAGATGACACCTTTTGCATTCAAAATTCAACATTTTAACCCTGACTCCTGGTTCTTGCGTCTTGTCTCTGACTTTTCTACTTTCTAACTTTGATACTTTCAACTTCTATTGATGTTTTTTCTTTTTTCATATGCATTCCTCTCCCTGCAGTCGTCGGATGCAATAAAGAAACAAAAAAGTCTAGGCTTACGAACCTTGCTCTAAATTGTACATTCGGAAGCTAAATTTTAGGAACTCGCTTCGCTCAAACAGCCTAAAATTTTAACGCTTCTCTCATTTTCAATTTCACGAGCAATCTTCGATAGGCCATTACTAACTCAACATTCAGCATTTAAAATTCAAAATTTTTGTCTTGTTTCCTGATTCTCTCGTCTATTCTCTCTTTTCTAGGTTCTAACTAAAAAGATCTCTCCACAAGGTCGAGATGACACCTTTTGCGTTCAAAATTCAACATTTTAATCCTGACTCCTGGTTCTTGCGTCTTGTCTCTCACTTTTCTCTTTCCAACTTTGTACTTTGTACTTTCTAACTCAAACCTCAAACAAACTCATATCCCGCGAAATCTCTTTCAACCTCATCAAAAGCGGCAAAAACATCGGCAGCATCATCGCTGGTGACCATTTTCATACGATATTCTTTAAAATGGGGTATGCCTTTAAAATAGTTGGTATAATGCCTTCTGGTTTCAAAAACTCCAAGCTTCTCCCCTTTCCAGTCGATCGACATCTGTAAATGCTTTCTTGCGGCCTCAACACGTTCCTGTAAAGTAGGTGGTGCCAAATGCTCACCGGTATTAAAATAATGCTTTACTTCTCTAAAAAACCAGGGATTCCCAATACTGGCACGACCGATCATTGCCCCGTCCAAACCATATTGATCACGCATTTCTACGGCTTTTTCAGGCGTATCTACATCTCCGTTTCCAAAAACCGGAATATGCATTCTGGGATTGTTTTTCACGTCGGCAATTGGTTTCCAGTCGGCCACACCTTTATACATCTGGGCTCTGGTTCTTCCGTGGATAGAAATCGCCTTACATCCAACATCCTGTAAGCGTTCGGCAACCTCCATAATCTTAATCGAATCGTGATCCCAGCCCAAACGCGTTTTTACGGTAATGGGTAAATTAGTATGCTTTACCATGGCTTTGGTTAAAGAAACCATCAAATCGACATCCTTTAGAATACCCGCACCGGCACCTTTAGAGACCACCTTTTTAACCGGGCAGCCAAAGTTAATATCGATAATATCCGGACCTGATTTTTCTACAATTTCAACAGATTCCAGCATTGATTCCAAATTCGCACCAAAAATCTGAATTCCTACCGGACGCTCTTTTTCATAAATATCCAGTTTCATCACACTTTTAGCCGCATCCCTAATCAAACCTTCAGAAGAGATAAATTCTGTATACACCACATCTGCACCCTGCTCCTTACATAAGGCTCTAAACGGTGGATCACTCACATCTTCCATCGGTGCTAAAAGCAATGGAAACTCTCCTACATCTATATCTCCTATTTTTGCCACAATCTTTTGATTTAGAAAGTGCAAAATTACTAAATAAGATTGAACAATTTAAAATTCAGCTAAACTACCTCTGGGCAAACCTCTGAGGCATTTCTTAGGAACAATTTTTTATTTCGAGATATCCAGATCCTGATAGCTATAGGGATCGGGAATCGATCATTTCATCTCCATTTTCGAGCAAAGCTTATTCCAATTCCTTTACAACATGTACAACATACTTCAGTAAGGTTTTTGGATACCATGCAATAATCAAAAACCTCGGGGAGTTACCCCTCACTAATGGATTAAAAAGATAACCCTCGCACTGTTGAATGGACAACAAATTCTTCAGAAAAAAGAAAGCGAAAATCGACAATTTCAGCAGCCATTGTTATGAGCTTTAAATTGGAAATTCAAAAAATATCACCAAATAAAACGCTCCATAAGCAATTAATCTAACACCTGTCTTTCTTTAAGTCTGGTTTCTTCATCTGCATTAATGGCACGGTTATTATCGTTTAACCTGAAATTTCCAAAATTGTAACGCACTCCAAACGTTATTCTTCTGGTTTCAGAAATCGCATAGAATCCGTTATCCTGATTTAAATACTGACTTTGCATCGGGATGTTCATGGTTCTCAGTATATCTTCAGCATTGATAGAAACCGAAATTTTATTATTCATAAAGGTTTTGCGGAGTCCCAAATCTAAACCAAACTGTGGATTCTCGTATTTATACGATCCCGCCAGAATATTAGGTAAAAAATACGTATTCACATTTCCGCTAAAGGTACCATCCCCACCAAAATAAAAATAGTTCCCAACATTAAGAAAAGCGCTAAAAGTATCGATTGTATAGGTTTCAGCAGCACTTTCCCTGGCGTAGATCTGGTTTTCCATATAAAACCCGGAAAGATAGCCATAGAGGTAATACCAATTGGTCACAAAATTAGCATAGGTAATATCCAGGCTAAATTGCTGGGTATAATCTAAGTTATCATTTACCGTTCTTAACAGCTGTTTTTGGTTATCCTGAAATGATAAGATCGAAGGTGAATGATCTACCCTATCCCAGTATAAATCAAAAAACAATGCCCCTTTATAGGAATAATTAAATAATACTTTATTAGCAATTCCCGGTACTAAAGCAGGGTTTCCTTCTTTTACATTATTCTCGTTAATGTAGTATTGAAACGGATTTAAACTCTGAAACCGGGGACGTTCAATTCTCCGGTTATACTCCAGGCTTATCGAGCTTTCTTCTCCTAAACTTCGCATCGCGTAAAACGTGGGAAATAACTGAAAATAATCCTGATCGTTTACAAGTCCGTTTTGAGCCGAAATCCCGCTGATATCAGTATACTCTCCTCGTAAACCCGCTTTTAGGCTCCATTTTCCCAATTCTTTAGACGTGCTAAAATAAGCCGCATAGATATTCTCATCGTAATCCAAAGCATCCGAAAGTTCGTCTACCTGCAAAGCAAACGTGTTATTGTAAAAATCAAGGGCGCTATTCGAAGTAATTCCGGCATATTTTATTCCGGTTTCAACAGGAAGACTTCCCATGTTTGTGGTAATATCTACCTGACCCGTATAAATATCTGAGTTTTGCATGGCTCTGGTCATGATGATATTATTTCTAATCTCATCGCCATTGCCATAAAAATAAGTGGTATTTAAATCCTGATCCTGATCTTTATCATAACGAATATAATTGACCTGCGCTGATAATTTAGCCCCGTTTTCTCCTAAGCTGGTTGAAAAATCAGCATTAAAAAGCATGTTTTTAGCTTCATTTTCCAGACGGCTATCGGTAGTAAATAACGAATCTAAACTCTCGGAAGCACTGTAAATATCTGTTTGCCCGTTTAAATCTGAATCGTTCTTTGGAGTGAAATTTAAATTGGCACTCAGGCTTAAACTACTTTTTTCTGAAAGCGTAAAATCTAAAATCGTATTTAAACTATGAGCATAGTTTTTAGTATCACGCTCAAAATCCCCAAGCCAGGTAGAATTTTCTGAACCATCTGGCTCAAAATACGTCACATTGCTTTCGTCGTTTTTATAGATATTATTTGCGTTGAAGTTATAACTTGCAAAAGCATTTAGATTATTGGTTTTATAATACTGGCTGGTTCCCAAACTGTATTTAGGTAACACCGCAACAGTGTTTGAAGCATTTACACTTCCTTTATAACCAATCGATGGATTTTTGGACATTACAATATTTAAAATCGCACCGCTACCTTCAGCTTCATAGCGTGCCGGCGGCGTGGTAATCACCTCTATAGATTTTACATTTTCACCACTTAATCCAGAAAGTAACTGCTCTAATTCTGCGGTGGATAAATACACCTTGCGATCGTTGATATACACAGTTGCAGGACGGTTTTTTACCAGTAATTCACCCTGACTAACAATTACCCCCGGAGTACGTTTTAAAATTTCGTAAGTGTTTAAACTAGAGATAACCGAATTTTCCACATTAAATGAAATTCGGTCTATTTTTCGTTCAATTTTCGGCTTTCTGGCTTTTACGGTAACCTCATCTAAACTGTTACTGGTTTCCTGAAGTTCGATTTTCCCAAGATTAGTATTCCCTTCAACCTCAAAACGCTTTATATAATCTGCAAAACCTAAAAAACTGATTTTTAAGACATAGGGACGGTTTTCTATTTCCTCGAAGAGAAAACTCCCGTCATCTTCAGAAATCATTCCTTTTATTACCGAAACAGAATCTTTAGCATTTAACAAAACAACATTCGCAAAACTAACCGGCTGATTCTCTTTATCTACGATTTGCCCTCCAACCTGATTTTGCGAAAACACACGGTTAGGTATAAATACAATAAACGCTAAGAGTATTAAAGGTAGAAATGTTTTCATGAGTATGGTTAGTTTAGTTTGTTTAGCAAATATATAGTTTTGATCAGAAAAGAATAATCATTTCTCTATAACTTTACTTAAAATCAGGGGGATAAACTAAATAAAACCTACATAATAACAAGAACATTCCTGTCTTTAGTCGAAATATTATTTTTTTATAGCATCATATAACACCTGCTGAATTTGCGTACGGGTATTTAAGCTGTAGAGCCGTGTGTTGTCTCTTGTGGGTAAAACCCTGTTTGATAAAAACACAAAAAGCAAGTCTTCCTTAGGATCCATCCAAACCATGGTTCCCGTAAAACCGGTATGCCCAAAACTAGCGGTACTGGCGTCTTTTGCGGTATTATTGTTAGGTCCCGCATATTCTAAATTAGGTTTATCAAAGCCTATGGCGCGACGGTTATTATTATCAGGAAATTGTGTTTTGGTCCATTCCTTAAACGTAGCTTCTTTAATATAACGCTCTCCCCCGTATTCGCCCATATTCAAATACATTTGCATGAGTTTTGCCAGGTCGTTTGCATCAGAAAAAAGGCCGGCATTTGCTGAAACCCCACCCATCATTATCGCACCTTCATCATGCACACTCCCATGAATGGGTTTATGCCGAAAATCAAAATCACTTTCTGTAGGCACAATTCTGGCAAGTTCAAAGCTTTCCATTGGGCGATAGCCTAAAGTTGTCGCTCCTAATTTTGAGTAAAAATTATCATCGAGGTACTTGCGATAATCTTCTCCGGTCAAGTTTTCTACAATCTGCGGAAGCAGGTAAAACGCGAGTCCGGAATATTTATATTCTGCTTTATCTTCTAAGGGAGACTTCTTTATGGCCTTATATATTTTCTTTTTATAATTACGGTGCAACCACATATTCTCACTTACTTTTACCGGAAAGCGGGCTGAAGAATCTTTTTTAAAGGTATTCCATTTATAACTTCCGTTTTTTCTTAAGGTATTTTGCCAGTATGCAATCCAGGGTTTAAACCTTGCCTGATGTGCAAATATTTGCCGAAACGGAATACCCGCTTTATTGGAATTTCTAAAATACGGCAGGTACTCATCAATCCCTTCTTCTAAACTGAACTTCCCCTCATCCTGTAATTTCATCAGGGCCGGTAAAGCTGAAGAAATCTTAGTTACCGAGGCCAGATCAAAAATATCTGATGTTTTTGTTTTTACCGTATCGCTGTATTTATGCAAGCCATAAGCCTTTTGAAATACGATCTTTTCATCTTTGGCCACTAAAACCACTCCGCCGGGAATCGCTTTGGCATCCATCGGCTGCTGCATTAGAGAATCTATCCCACTTGCTAAAAAATCTGCATTCATTCCTGCATCTTGAGGAGTGGTATAGGCAAATCTTATTTTTTCGGATGTTTCTAGACCATCACCGGCTTTAAATTTCTTTCCTACACTTACCGGTAGTTTTCCGTCTGCTTTAAATCCGCCAAAAATAAGTTGCGCTGCTTTTTGTTCGGATAATTCAGAATCCTGGTAAGCTTCAATTAAAACCGCCGCATCTTCAATATTATCCATTTTATTTAAGGTATACGGATTTTTAAAAACGCTAAAAATCGTATGCTCGTTTTGGGCAATTTCAGCAATAAATTTTAAAACCGCATCAGAATACCGAATGACGTTTCTTGGATATTTACTATGATCATGTAAACCGGCAATCACCACATTATAATCTTTTAATTTTTCTTTTACTGCAGAAATCTGGCTCGCGGTAGCTTTATCTTTAAGCTGAAAATGATCGATTTTGGTATACCAGCCTAAATTTTCCTGAAAAGCTGTTTTCTTATCGGCGCCTATAGAAATACTGGCAATTTTTAACGTATCCAATCTTCGAAGCGGAATAAGTTCCTGCTCGTTTTTTAAAACCGTAAGGGACTTTTCCACTAATTTCTGCTGAATATATTTAGCATACGAATTATTCAGCTCTTTATCGATATTGGCTGTTTTTAGCGGCTCATAATGGTTTAGACCTACCCATTGTTTTACGGCCAGTACTTTTCGGCATTTTTCATCGATAGCTGCCTGAGAAATGATACCCTGATCGATCGCTTTTCGAATTTCGGCAATTGCTTTAGGTACATCCTCGGTAAACTCTAACAAATCGTTCCCGGCAATGATCGCTTTTTTGTCTACCACCCCAGGTTCATTTCCAGTTGTAACCCCTTTCATGTTCATGGCATCTGTTACGATCAAACCTTTAAAGCCAAGTTTCTCTTTTAAAATTCCGCTGATGATCTTCTTAGATAAAGTAGAAGGAACACCACTGCTATCCAGGGCCGGAATATTTAAATGGGCGACCATCACACCACCAATCCCGGCATCGATTAATTTCTTAAACGGATACATCTCTAAGCTATCCAATCTTGTAAATGGATGGTTTATTTGTGGCAGCGCCTTATGCGAATCGGTATCGGTATCGCCATGCCCGGGAAAATGTTTGGCAGTGGTCAGGATCTTTTGATCCTGCATTCCTCTCATATACGCGATGCCTTTTTCGGCCACTTTTTCTTTATTCTCGCCAAAGCTTCGGTAATTAATCACCGGATTATTCGGGTTATTGTTCACATCTACAACGGGAGCAAAATTCATGTGCAAACCGGTTCGTTTAACCTGTCGCGCCACTTCTTCCCCCATCTTGTATAATAAGGTATCGTTCTGGATAGCACCTAATGCCATTTGATACGGGAAACTGATGGTATTATCCAATCGCATTCCCAAACCCCATTCAGCATCGATAGCGCCCAAAAGCGGCACTTTAGATACTAGCTGATAATCGTTCATTAACTGCACCTGCTTTTTCGCCGTTCCCTGAAAAAAAATGAGTCCGCCTATTTTTTGCTCTTTAATGAGTTTTAAGATCGCTTCTTTATGTTTTAAATCCCTGTTAGAATAAGCCGCCACCATAATAAGTTGCGCAATGCGTTCATTAGGCGTTAAATCCTGCATTATAGAATCTACCCATTTACTATTGGTATACTCTAAAAATTCGGGTTGTTGTTGGGCATAGGAATTCAATTGGATTCCGCAGAAAACAATTAAGGTTAAAACGAGTTTCGTAAGGGAAAATAATCGCATTAGCTTGGGTTTAAACTTTGATATAAATTTTCTTTTTGTCTAAAATATAGGCAATAAGCCACATAAGTATTAAAAATAATAACGCATACAAAAGCGATGCATTATAAGGAGATAACCAGCTTAAGAATACATTTTGGTAAATCCAGCCTTTTAAGGAGGTATCGCCAATAAATATAAGTCCCATTGTTAACACTACCACACCGGAGAGCACAAAAATGAATAACGGATTTTTACCAAAAGGTTCAAAAAACCTGCTCCATGATTTAAATTCGGCGATTTCTAATATTCCTATAAGGGCGCCAAGAATTATAAAATCCCATCCGGTGCTTAGGATGACATAAGAACTGGTCCAGATTGGTTTATTAACAGGTAATATTACATCCCAGACCAGCGCGAGGCTAATCATTGCTAAACCGACAATAACCAATTGGATAACCAGTTTTTTCTTATTTACACTTTGCTGGATAAACCTGCCGGCCAGATAACCAAATATCACATTGACCACCGCCGGAAGACAACTTAATAAACCTTCGGGATCAAAAGGAATTCCAAAACCATGATAAAGATTTTCTTCATTAAACACCAAAAGATCAAATTTTAAAGCAGCGTTTGCTTCAAGACTATAGGGAGCGCTACCGCCAAAACACGATAATAAGAACCAGTACAACAACAGTATAAAAACCGATAAAACAACAAGCCATTTTTTCTTTAGAAACCGAATAGCGATTGCTGCCAGCAAATAACAAACAGCAATACGCTGTAAAACACCCATAATCCTAATATCCAGAATATTCTTTAGGATAAATTCTCCGTCTATACGCCTAACAAAAGGATAATAAGAGAGCCCTAAACCAATAAGAAATATAATTGCCGCCCTTTTAAATGTTTTTGTCAGGAATTCAGGAGTACTCCACGAATTCATTTTTTTAAAACTAAAACTCATCGCATTCCCAACTACAAATAGAAAGGTAGGAAATACCAGATCTGTTAGTGTAAATCCATGCCAGGCAGCATGCTTAAAAGGCGCATAAATAGTAGCCCAACTTCCCGGATTATTTACCAGTATCATAAGGGCAACCGTCATTCCGCGCAGAATATCCAGGGATAAATAACGAGAGCGAGCCATAGATTTTAAAATAAAATAAACAATTATTGCTTTCTTAAAAATACAAAATTTAATTAAACAACCAATCTTTACTAAAATTTTACATTAAGTCTTTTGTAAACTAAATTTTTTATATACTTTTATTTTTCAGAAATTTAGTTCTTTGCAAAAAGAATTGAATTTTTAACGAAAGGCTAAAAGCTTTGTATTGTCCGACGTATATGAGTCTAAATTTACAGGATTTTCTAATAGAAGATGCTCAGTTAGAAGAAATGAGCAATGTTGAACGTAAAAAGGTTCATCAAAAAACAAGAATCATAAAACATATGTTTCTAAATGGTGATACCTCTAATGCTGAAATCTGTTCAAAATTTGGCATTAGCCTTCCAACCTCTATGGCGCTTATCAATCAGTTGCTGGATGATGGGATCGTAATTAAAAAAGGACGCGGAAAATCTGAAGGTGGTCGTAAACCCGATCTTTATGGATTAAAAGAACATTCTTTTTTCGTGTTAAGTATCCATATAGAGCGCTTTAAGATTAAATTGGCCCTTATAGACAACAATCATAGTATTGTAAAAGAAGAGGTGCTTGAAACGCAAATTTCCCCAAATTCTAATATTGTAGATCTCTTATATGATTTTGCTGAAGCCTTTTTAAAAGCCTCGGAAATCGATCATAAAAAGATAATGGGCGTAGGTATTAGTATGCCAGGCCTGGTATCTTCTGAAGAAGGAAAAAACTTTACCTACTACCTTACCGAGCAGGATCCCGCTTCACTTAGAGATAAATTTGAAGATCGCTTTAAGAAGCCTGTTGCTATTTTAAACGATGCCAAAAGTGCTTCTTTAGCTGAATTTCATTTTGGACTCGCCAAAGAAAAAGAAAATGTACTGGTTATCTCGATGGATTGGGGTGTTGGTTTGGGTATTATTATGGGCGGAAAGATACAAACCGGTGTTTCCGGATTTGCTGGTGAATTTGGCCATATTCCAATGGTAGAAGATGGTACGCTTTGTCATTGCGGAAAAAGAGGATGCCTGGAAACCGAAGCCTCTGGTCTGGCGCTGGTTAGAAAAGTAAAAGAAGGCCTGGAGCAGGGACAAACTTCCGTATTAAATACGCTCTCGGATGAAGCACTCGAAAAACTCGAACCAGATACTATTGTAGAAGCCGCAAATAAAGGTGATCAATTTGCGATAAACTCGCTTTCTGAAATAGGCATAAGCCTGGGAAAAGGTATTGCTATCTTAATACAAATCTTTAACCCGGAACTTATCGTTCTTGAAGGAAAAATTGCAAAAGCCAAACAATTTATTACCACTCCTATTCAGCAATCCATGAACATTTATTGCATGATGCAGCTGAAGGAAAAAACGAATATAGAATTATCGAATCTTGGAAATAATTCCAGCCTGTATGGTGGTACCATTGCGGTTATGGATAGTATTTTCAGGAATCAGATTACAATGATAAAATCACATTTAAGTTAAAATAAATACTCATGGCCAGATTAAATCTCTTAGAAGAAACACGTTTTGAGAAGCTCCCTGTAAAAGTATATAAGGACGAGCAAGCTGCTTCTGTAAAAGTTGCAAAACGTATTGCTAAGATTATTAAAAAAAAGCAGGAAAAAGGAAAAAAAGCTGTTTTAGGTCTAGCAACCGGAGCGACTCCTGTAAAAGTTTATGAAGAGCTTATCCGACTTCATAAAGAAGAAGGGCTTAGTTTTAAAAACGTTATTACCTTTAATCTGGACGAATATTATCCCATGCAGCCGGATGAAAACCAGAGCTATGTAAAGTTCATGGACGAAAATCTGTTTAATCATGTGGATATCCCAAGAGAAAATATCAACATCCCGGATGGTACGCTAGACAAAGATGCTATTGCTGAATTTTGCCTGGCTTATGAAAGAAAAATTACCGAAGTTGGTGGTTTAGACTTACAAATCCTTGGTATTGGTAGAACAGGACATATTGGTTTTAACGAACCGGGATCTGCACCAAACAGTGGTACTCGTTTAGTTACACTGGATGATCTTACCAGGCGTGATGCCTCCCGTGATTTTGGGGGTAAAGAAAATGTACCTACCAAAGCCATCACGATGGGAATTGGTACCATCTTTAAAGCGCGTGAAATTATTTTAATGGCATGGAGCAAGAAAAAAGCACCCATCATTAAAAAAGCGGTTGAAGGTGAAATTTCTGGCAGTGTACCTGCCACCTACCTGCAGTTAAATGAGCATGTTGAGTTTATCTTGGATAAAGATGCTGCCTCAGAATTAACAAGATTCGATACCCCATGGTTAGTAAAAGACTGTAGCTGGGATAAAGAGCAAATTAAAAAAGCGGTAATATGGTTATCTAACGAGGTGGAAAAACCGATTCTGAAGTTAACCGACGAAGATTACAACAGTCACGGTATGGCACAACTGGCCACCGAAAAAGGACCGGCTTATAACATCAATATCGACGTATTTAACCAGTTACAACATACCATCACCGGTTGGCCTGGCGGTAAACCTAATGCTGATGATACTCAACGCCCGGAACGTGCCGAACCCGCTAAAAAGCGATCGATTATTTTTAGTCCGCATCCCGACGACGATGTAATTTCTATGGGAGGTACGTTTATTAGACTGGTAGATCAGGGACATGATGTTCATGTGGCTTACCAAACCTCTGGAAACACTGCAGTTTGGGATACCGATGTTTTACGTTATGTAGAATTTGCAATCGATTTTAATAAAAGTATTGGGGAAGACACCGCCAAACTTGAAGAAATTTACGAGAATATAAATACGTTTATTACCGAAAAACGTCCTAATGATATCGATCTTCGTGAAATCATGGATGTTAAAGGTTTTATACGTAAAACCGAAGCTATTGCTGGTGCGCGATATGCCGGACTTGTAGATGAAAACATTCATTTTATGGCCTTACCGTTTTACGAAACGGGTAAAAAAGTAAAAAGCCCGGTAACTGAAGAAGACGTTAAGATTACGATGGAGCTGCTTCAAAAAGTAAAACCTCATCAGATCTTTGCCGCTGGTGATTTTGCCGATCCTCATGGTACCCATATCGTTTGTTTCAACATTATTTTAGAGGCTATGAATCGTCTTCGTGAAACAGAAGAATGGACCAAAAACTGCTGGTTATGGATGTATAGAGGTGCATGGCAGGAATTTGATATCCACGATATCGAAATGGCCGTACCGCTTTCTCCACAAGAAGTAGCTAGAAAACGCGAAGCGATCTTTAAGCACCAGTCGCAAAAAGATACTCCGGTATTCCCCGGTGACGATGAACGCGAATTCTGGGTACGTGCCGAAGAAAGAAACAGCGAAACCGCAATGGCTTACCATAACCTGGGACTTGCCAATTACGAAGCTATTGAGGCTTTTGTTCGCTGGAAATTTTAGTACGCCTTTCACCAGGATTCCTTATTTTAGGAATAAAATGCGACAATGACATATTTTAGAAAAATTTTGATTTTAGGAGGTTTGGGTTTGTTGATCTCATGTTCTTCAAACCCTTACCGTACTACCAATAAAATATATAAGAAAAAGGCGAAAGCCTATGCTAAAGAACTTAGTAGATTCCCACTAGAGAAAAACCCTAATGATTCCGCACTCAATTACGGTGAGTATGCTGTGGGAACTACTAATTTCAACCTTAGACGACCCAATTTTGTAGTAATCCATCATACCGCACAGGATTCTACAATTCAAACCTTAAATACATTTACTATTCCCAGAACCCAGGTGAGCTCACACTACGTGATTGGTGATGACGGAGCGGTTTTTCATATGCTTAACAATTATTATCGTGCCTGGCATGGTGGTATTGGGCAGTGGGGACATACTACCGATCTTAATTCGGCTTCTATAGGAATCGAACTCGATAATAACGGAAAAGAACCCTTTTCTGAGGCTCAAATTTCAAGTTTACTGGATGTATTAAAACAACTCAAAGAAGACTATAAAATACCTGCGGCAAATTTCGTAGGGCATCTTGATATCGCTCCCGGCAGAAAAACTGATCCAAGCGCCGATTTTCCCTGGAAACGCCTCGCTGAAGAAGGCTACGGAATATGGTATGATGCCGAGCGTATCGAAAATATCCAGTTTGAGCACCAATTTTTTACAGAGAATCCTCTGAAAATCGATAATATCAATCCTGTTTTTAAACAACGTATCCCGTTGCTGGATCGATATCTATTTCCAGATGTGATCCCATCTGACTTTACCATCGCGGAAGCCTTAAGAATTATAGGTTATAACATTGATGATCTTGATGCCGCTATTAAAAGCTTTCAGATCCATTTTCTTCAGGAAAAAGACCATGTAAACGGAATTTTAAACGCTGAAGGAATAAAAATTCTTTATGATTTATATCAAAAATCACTCTTGGAAGCACGAAGTTAGAAAACTGTAAACTTTCTGAATGTAGACCGCAGCGCTGTTAGAATCTAGAAAATAGACAAGAGAATATAGAGGCAAGAATCAGGATTAAAATTTTGAATGCTGAATACTGAATTTTGAATGCAAAAGGTGTCATCTCGACCTACTTAAACATTGCATTCCAAAGGTTGTCATTTCGACTGAAGCGAAGCGAAATGGAGAAATCTAGTTGATTGAGATTTCTCGACTTCATTTCATTGCGCTCGAAATGACAAAATCTTAGGAAATGATAATTTGTATCCTAAATTTAGATGCTTCGCTATTAGAATAGGGAAAATAGATCAAAAGAAGCAAGAACCAAGAGTCAGGATTAAAATGTTGAATTGTGAATGGCTGTACAATGTAAACTGTATATTGAAACCAGACTTCTCGATACAATAACTTTTGAATCTTGAACCTTAAACATTACATCTAAAGGTTGTCATTTCGACTGAAGCATAGCGAAATGGAGAAATCTTTTTTTTAGAATCTAGAATCTAGAGAATAGAAAATAGACAGGAGAATCAAGAATCAGGATTAAAATTTTGAATTTTGAATGTTGAATTTGGAATGACTTTTCGACGTACAACAACTTTTGAACTTTCTAACTTAAATTGTTGATTGAGATTTCTCGACTTCATTTCATTGCGCTCGAAATGACAAAATCTTAGGAAATGATAATTGTATCCTAAATTTAGATGCTCCGCTATTAGAGTAGAGAAAATAGATCAAAAGAAGCAAGAGCCAAGAGTCAGGATTAAAATGTTGAATTCTCAATGTTGAATTTTGAGTTAGTAATGGCCTATCGAAGATTGCTCGTGAAATTGAAAATGAGAGAAGCGTTAAAATTTTAGGCTGTTTGAGCGAAGCGAGTTCCTAAAATTTAGCTTCCGAATGTACAATTTAGAGCAAGGTTCGTAAGCCTA
>NZ_JBSXOK010000038.1:0-31052 GCF_056859415.1 Zunongwangia sp. L-65 | reverse complement strand
GTATGCACCCCACCAAGTACATCTAGGAAGTTAATCTGAATATACTTATAACAGAATTTAGCGGTGAAGATCTATTAGGTATTCTTTAGTTTTTTATAATTCTGTGGATACAGATCCCGGAGGTTTTTATGATTGATAGTGAGAATATTCTCCAGGGTATGCTTTAACCACTCCTGCGGATTCACGTCGTGCTTTTTGCAGATAGCCATAAAGGAATAAATACACGCCGATCGCTGTGCTGCATTATGAGACCCGGCGAACAAGTAGTTTTTTCTTCCGATTGTAAGGGGTCTAAGGGCATTCTCAGTAAGGTTCGTATCAATCTCCAGGATTCCATCATATAAATAGGTGTGTAGCTTGTCCCACTTACCCAAGGTGTAATGTATGGCTTTTGCTATCGGACTTTTCGGTAGGATGTGGTTCTTCTGTAATTCATCTACCATCCATTTACCAAACCCCTCGAGGATCTTTAAGGATTCATCCAGGCGAAGCGCTTTTCGTTGCTCGGGATCCAGGTTGTTTTCCCTGGCCCTGGCTTCGACTTTATAAAGCTTTTGGATATAAGTCAGGGCTATTTCAGCTCGCTGCTTATCATTATCCAGGGATTTGGTAAATTCTCTTCGAGCGTGTGCCCAACAGTTCAGGTGCGTAATCCCTTCCCGTGCTCCGATTTTGTCATATACGCTGTACCCGTCACTTTGCAAGTAGCCTTTAAATCCAGATAATACGTGCTGGGCAGCCTGGGCACTTCGTCCGGGTTGGTAATCAAAGAGTACGGTTTTATCTATAGGGCAATGGTACACCCAGTAATAGCCCTGATGGGTGGTGCCCTTTTTGTTTTTATCCATCACTTTTATGGGCGTCTCATCGGCCTGCAGGTATCCTTTTGAGCGAATGTCTTCCAGCAGATGTTGATAGAGTATATCGAGCAGTTCCAGACTTTGCCTGACCCAGCCATCCAAAGTGGAGGCTGCAATAGGGATGTTTTCTCTTTTGAAGCGCTGAAGTTGGCGGTAAAGCGGGAGATGGTCTACATATTTGCAGATCAGTATCCAGGCCAGAAGCCCTGCTCCAGGGATGCCTTTTTCAATAACCCTGGAAGGAAGTTCCCCGATAAAGACACCTTCTTTATTTTTAGGGGCATATTTAAAGCGGATGTAACGCTTGATATAAAGTTTGGCAGGCTCATATTCCAACTCATCGGTCTCTTCCTTGCCAATGCATACCATATCACTGTAATCTTCCTCTGGATAAATCTCAATTTCCCTTACCTCCAGGTGTGGGGGAAGTGCCATGCGCCCTTTATGGGCAGATGTTCTCTTTCGACGCTCATAAGTGAGCTTCTCTTTTACTTGTTCTTCTTGCTTTAGGGCTGTTTCCGGCCACATCTCGAAGGGAAGGCTCATCTGGTCCTTATTGCCTTGAAAGCGTTCCCTTTTTTGCCCGTATAAGATTCGCTTGTACTGGGCAAGTTGGAATTCCAGATCGGAGATTTTTTGATCCTTTATGGAAACAATTTTTTCCGCCTTCTCCCTTCTTTCAGTCTCCTTTTGCAGGGTTCTTTCCTGCTTGACAAGGAGCACTAAAAGTTGTTCTCTAGTAAGGTTTTCCAAGGTGTTTTCCATAGGATAAATATACGTCAAGCGAACTGTTAAACCTAGCGTGAAGGCCTGTTTTTACTAATAATACACCATTATTCCCTAATGGGAATAACGTAATTTCTGAACACTTTTTTCAACGGTAATACCCGCTATCATCAGTACCAATTGGGGCCAGGTAAAACTGGTCTGATCTTCTTTAATTACAGGGGGAGTGAAGCTTCCGCGCTCCAGTCGTTTGTAGTATAAAACAAAGCCGCCCCGCTCCCAGTGCAACAGCTTGAGATGGGTGCGGTTCCGGTTAAGAAAAACGAACACATCACCGCTGGCAGGCTCCCGGTTTAGTTCATTTTTCACCAATCCGCTCAGACCATTAAAACTTTTCCTCATATCACAGGGCCTACGATAAAAGTGATAGTTATGGGAGGAACCTAAGCAGAACATTAATAAAGCTTAACCAGCCGGGCAATAAGTCTAAGGTCCGTAGCATTCATTTGAAGTTTTACCCCGTTGGGATAACTAAGTTCCAGCTCAACCAATGATGCGTTTAATCCTGTGGTTACTTCTACAAATCCCCCAGGCTGATCTTCATCTTTCCTCTTGCGGATCCAGTAACTAAAAGTGGAAGGACGGATCCCTTTTTCTTTACTAAAGGCTTTTGCTGAAAGGCCACTAGTACGATATTCATTAACTAAAGTGTACATTTCTTCCCGTTTACTCATGATAAATATTATTTTAGAGCAGCAAAGCTAGCATCAGAAAAAAAGGAAGTCAAGACGGGTTTAGTGGGGTGCATACGCACTAGTTATTATTTGCTCATAAATTTGTTTATCCTCGAATAGCAGAGCTTTTTCAGCCATCATATAATGTTCAGCTGTATGATATTTAATTCCATTAACTTCAAATTTAGACTCGTACAATTGACTTAAACAACATTTCGATATCTGCTCAGATTTCTGGTGTCCCAAAAACAAGAGAAATTTAAGGTTCTCACCTGCTTCAAGTCTTTCAATTATTTTTTCGTTGCTGTATTTCATTCAAGATTAAGAGCAACTTGTTCTAGTTATTGCAAGTTGTGGTATTCGTTATAAAAATCCCCACAGCTGTTAAGATATCTTTTAAACTATTTTGTATCTAAAATAAAAAGAATTTGAGATGAATTGATACTCTTGAAGATGATTGTCGAATTTATATGGTTTTCAATTCCTTTTTTTCCTCTTTTGAAATTGAATTTTGAAGTTTTAACCAAAGGCTCTTTTCATTTTTGTCATTTCCACTTTCTTCAAAAATAATATTGAGTTTTTCAGCAATTATTTTTAAATGAGCACTATAGTTTTTATTTAGAAATAAAACAGTCTCTTTATCTTTACTTTCGATCCTTGAATACATTAATCCCTTTTTAATGTAGCAATTCTTTAATTCTATTTGGTTAATTTTTAGCTTTCGAAAAATTTTCTTTTGCACGATATAATTCTTTTTCTCACTATTAATTAGCCATAATATAGAATGTCTTTTGTAGCCGAATTTATTTTTAACAATCAATATTGGAATGGATAAATCAATCCTATCTAATAATTTTGATTGCGGCTGGAATTCAACTAAGCTATTTTTATCTGAACTTAAAAATTTAAGAATTGGATAGATAATTAGGTATTTTATCTTATTAATTGAACTTTTTGCTCTGCGATATAGAATTAATGATATCAAAAATATGAAGATTGAAAATATAAAAGAGACGGTTGGATAGAATATACTTAATACCACAAAACCTACTGTAAATACAATCTTGAATATTTCAAAAAGTGTATCAATTATTGGAATAGGAGAAAGAAAAATTAAAATTTCTATAAATAATCTTATGGCCATTACAACTGTCAAATAATAAATAGAAGCTATAAGAATTAAAAGCATTTTTATTGTTACACCTACAAAACTAGCTTGGTATAAAACTAAATCTTCTTGTTCTTGAAAACCTAAAACTGTTGGAGTTATAATAATCATACATGTAATAATAACAGATGCTTTATTATCTAAAAAATTAATTACTGTTCTAAGTGGACCATTAATTTTATCCCCAAAAAGCTTTACTATAGAAGTGAAACTAAGTAAAATCCCTGATGTTATTAAAACAAACCAATTGTTAAAAAAAGGATTTGTAGCTATAAATTGATTTTTAATATCCAACATTGAAAAAAGTGAGGTTGTAAAAATTGTAATGTATGGATTAAAAGCCATCGGGCCTAATTGACCTAATTGTTGAATTAATATCTCATTAGAATTAAGAGCATTATTTAACTCTTCTTGAGATTGCGCTAAAAGCAATAGTGGAGTAAAGATAAATAAGATGAGAAGAGGTAGCAGTTTTTTATTCATTGTAATTGCTTATAATTCGCAAATAAAGAATTCGTATAATTGTCATTTACTTTTATTGAGGTGGATTTTCATACTATGCTCAGAAAGCTTTAATATCCTATGAAAATACCCAATTTATTTATCGAATATCAACATTTTAAAATTATATAAATAGTTTGAGCGGTGAATACGGTTTCCCGTAAAATGTCGCTTTAATTTTCTTCTTCGGGAAACACCAAATAAGATAGATGCTCTACTTAAAATATCAGATAAAAATTTTTAAGCTCAGGTAGTAAGCTTATAGACTTCTCGTTTTAACCATGATTCATCCATTAGTTAGCATTTTTTAGTTGCGATTATAATTCCGGTGGACCAGTTCATTTTAGTGAGGTTAAAATCTTTTCGGTTTTCTAAATATCCAATTAATTGGTCCACAATCTCCTGATGTCCATCTGGCCAGTTCGGTTGCACCGACATATCATCAATAATATAAATTCCACCAGGCTTTATCAAATCAAGAGTTTCCTCAATTTCACTATATTTCCCAGGCCAGGCATCAGCAAAGATTAAGTCGAATGCTTTTCCAGAATAGTTTTTTATCCACTCAGTCCCATCCATGCCTATTATTTTCACTCTTTTATCCTGTTCAAAATAGCTTTTAGCAATGGCAACGAGTTCTGAATCATTATCAATACTTGTAATTTTCGATTCAGCATCCATTCCATCGACCATCCAGGAAAGCGATAGCCCAATACCAGTACCTAATTCCAGAAAATGACCTTTCGGTTTTGACGAAACCAGGGTTTTTAAGAGTGTTCCAACATAGAGGTCAGATGGCATTGTAAACCCTATTTCGTTACTTTTTCTTTCAATTTCAGGATAGATTTTGGGAATGCCAGTAATTTTTGAATCTTTCATTTTTAAGTAGCATAATGCTTTCAGCATCCCAGATTATTGGGCAGAGACACTAAATTCACAAGTGCCTAAAAGACTTATTTAGATCTTGTTTCTTTGAAAGCATTTTTTAGGTTAATGTTAATATTGTTATTTTAATTCCAATCCCACAACAAAATATTCCATGTGTCAGTCTGGTCGGTAAATGTATATATGGTTTTAAATCCTAATTTTTCGTGGGCAAGCATGGAAGGGAGGTTACTTGAGGAAACCTCGGTTACACAATAGTCATAAAGTTTGGAATATTCTTCCTTATGTTTTTCATAGAGTTTTTTGAAAATTCCTTTTCTTTTAAAATGATCCTGTACACAGATTTGACCCATTACATAATAGTTGAGTTGATCAAGTTTTTGGCCATTATAATCGATTTTTTTAAATGTTTCAAACATTGGGATAAGCACAGGGATTAAATCTTCGAATTCTTTTAACATGACCAGGGCATATCCAATGACCTGATCGTCCATTTTAGCAATGACCTGTTTTGCCCTGGAATTCATTTTTTCAATCATTTCATAACTATGCGTTACGGTTACAAACCCATTTGTGGTTGCAGAGTCTATGGATAAATTGCTTGATTGATTTTCTTTTTGAATTCGGAGGATGTCGAGCAATTCAGATTTTTTATCAGCAAGTTTAAGTTCCATATTTCAAAATTTTTGAAGATTTTATTTCGCCAGTTGGATTAGATACGCCGTCCCATTCAGAACATATTGGGAAACTAAATTAGCTAATTCTTGTAGATTTCTAAAATTATAATTTTACTGATGAAGAATAAATTGTAGTGAATTGCTATAGTGTACTTGCTTTTTATGTGATATTATTTACAAGAATTAAAATTAATTTTCTTAACATTTTTACGCAATGACTCATAATAGGTTTATTAAAGGATTAAGTTATTGTTTTCATTATTCATATTCACAAATTTAACCTGCCTGAAACAAAAAGGGAGCTGTATTCACAATTAAGCTTTCTAGCGATCATTTTTTATTTTTCCCCAGGCCAATACTTTTACTCCTTTCGAGTAATGAATCTTGCTTGGTTGTTCGCTAATTAACTTTTTGAATCTTGGATAATTCAATTCCAATTTACTTAAGTTAATTTCGTTAATAGGCCATTCTAAATGATGGATTTCAAATTCATTTATTGATTTGTCAGTATCTTGGAAAAGAGCATATCTTTCTGTTAACCAGTTGATCAATTTAGTCTTTCTTGTTATTTTATTTCCAATGGTGAATTGAATATCAAGCCTATCGTTAAAATATGAATTTTCAGATTGATATTTTTGATTAGCCCTCTTAATTTTAGAAAATCTATATGGAAGCTCTGAAATACCTCTTGCGATTTTACAGGATAGCATTTTTCCACCTTCGATACTTAAAAAGTAAACTCCGGTTTTATTATTTGACTTCACATACGTACGGATATTGATCTCATCAAAGTTTGATATTGGAGGAAAATAGGGAAGGTTTTTAGGTCTAATCTTTTCCATTGTAAACGCAACAACCGAAATCCAGGGTTTACCATCAAATAAGTCGATCTCTAATTCTTTAGGAACAAACTTTTCCAATTCGTTTAAGTCAACTTGATAATGTAGAAATAGTGCATTATTCCATTCTTGATAAAATTTCCAATTGTTATTCGGAATTTTCCAAGGTCTGTGTGCTGTGGTTGTTAATAGTTCTTGGGTTGTCATTTTTGAAATTGGCTAAGGCCAGGGGAATAAACCTTGGCATGGTTTTGTAATAAATTTAGCGAAAATGAACCGAAGTCTATAAATATCCGGTTGGATTTTTAGAGGGGGCATCGCAAGGTTTCCCTAGCTATGCCAGCATAGCGTTAGTTATGGGCGGTATCACCGTTTCTATTCAACTTTTCAATTATCCAATCCATTAATTCATTAGGTTCAGCAAGTGACCAGGAGTGTGGATGTCGCATTCCATTCAATCGATATCCTTTGCCTAAAGCATTAATAAATTCTGCATCTTTATTACCAGATATTCTCAACTCATTAATCATTGCAGTTTGGTCCAAGGCGTTAATATCATACAAATCGGTATGTCTCTCCTTTAAGTGCCAATCAATATCTGGATCAGAGTAGATTCTGATTGGAGTATCCATTAGGAATTTAGCATTGCCTCCACCTTTTTTCTTCTTTGAATACATCGAATTTTTAGAGTAAATATTTGGTACTTCTTTAGGTGAACCACCAAATTGTTTATTAAGTTTGGCTAAATAATCTTTTGCCTCATTCACGGCTACTTCCGAAAAGTTCAGTTCTTTAATTCGCTTAAATGAATAGTAAATTCTTGCCAAATCCAGTGGAGGATCTATTCCATAAACAGCAACAGGGTTGATTGATGTTGAATTGGGATTTTCTTTCGAAAGTTCTACATATCTAATCGCATTCATCCCTCCCAAAGAAAAACCTCCGATTATGATTTTGTCTTTTGGTGCTTGATATTTCAAAATGGCATCTTTAAAAGCAGTATTCAAAAAATTTAGTGTGATGCTATCAAGGTAAAGGTTGTAGTTAATTGAAGGTATTATTAATAGAATGCCGTTCTTAAATGTTAGCTCTGATAATTCAATATTATTATTTATTACATTTTCAACTTTTTGTGCAGTAGGAGGTAATAATATAAGAGTACCTTTAATTTTCTCCTTAGGTTTTAGTGCATAGTAGAAAAGTTCATTTGAAGTTCCATCATTTATATACAAACGAGTTTCGTCAGCAATTTCAATTTCGTTTTTCTCAATGTTTTCTGAAAGAGTTTTATTGAGGTTTATTTTGGATGTTATTTGTCCAAAAAAAGAGTAGGAAATTAACAATATCAATATGTTCGTTAGTGTTTTCATAGCTCTTCTAAAATGAGAGATAACGATATATGTATAACGTTGGTTACGAATTGATTAAAAGTAATATAACTAAATTTACCAAGCTTTATCTTTGCTGGTTTTCCGCGTAGAAATCAGAACATAAAACCACAATTGCTTGATTACAGTGTTTTACCCAATTAATTTTACGAATATCAACATTTTAAAGTTATACAAATAGTATTGGTCGCTAAGGGTTAGGAAGAATAAAGTTGAAAGATTTTTAAATTTCTTTGAAAATTGCTGATGCTGCCCCGGAATTTAAAATATCCTGAACACCTATTTTAATGGAATAAAAAATCTAATACGGCTTATACTGTTAGATTGCTAATTGCTTTTATTCTGGTCTAAATGATTTAATTATAATCGCTTGGATGATTCAAAAAGAAACAGAGGGATAAAAAGTAAGCTGATTTAGGATTTCAGCTTTCTAATTGAGTGAAAAGAAAGTAGGGCATAGGCTAAATATTTCTCTTATATTATGAGTCATGATGTGATAGCATGAAAAATAGGGAAACTCATTCTTGAAGGATAATTAGATCAAATAGATTTTGAGAAAATAGAGTTACGGAAACAGAATGCTAAACTAAAATTATTGCAATGGGGAAATATGATTATGACGTGGTAATTGTGGGCAGTGGGAGTAACGGACTTGCAGCGGCAATCTATTTACAATCCAAAGGATTGAAAACAATTGTTGTAGAAAAAGAAAGTATGCTTGGCGGAGCCACAAAAACAACCGAGTTAACATTACCGGGTTATAAGCATGATGTAGGAGCTGCGGTTCTTCCAATGGCTTACAGTTCTCCTTTTTTTCAGCAGTTACCACTTGAAGATTTTGGATTAGAATGGATTTATCCTGAAATTCCCTTTGCACAAACATTAGGCAACTCAAATAATTTTGGGGCTGTGGCCTGTTATCAGGATATTGATAAGACGGCTGCCCAGCTGGGAGCCGATGAAAGTACTTATCGAAAATTTATGCGTACCCGAATAGAGGATTGGCCTTTGGTTTCAAATGATATACTTGCTCCTATAAAAATACCGGAAAATCCTTTACAGTTTTTGGATTTTGGTCGCAGTGCCATATTATCTGCACGTACTTTTACCAGGCTTAAATTCAAAACAGAAGAAAGTAAAGTTTTGTTTTACGGTGCTGCCGCACATTCTACATTACCCCTAAATAGTACCGCTTCTGCATCATTCGGACTTGTATTAATGATAATGGCGCATTTAAATGGATGGCCTTTCCCAAAATCGGGAGCAGGACAGATTATTGAAGCACTCGCTAAATACTATATACACCTTGGAGGTGAAGTTAAAGTAAACTCTGCTATTGAAGATTTTAATCAAATTCCAAATTCAAAAGTGCAGGTGTTTGATCTTACGCCAAAGCAATTATTAACTATTAAAAGTTTACCCTTAAGTGCACTATACCAAAAGCGCCTTTCAAATTTCAAGTATGGGGCCGGAGTATTTAAAATGGATTGGGCACTAAGAGCCCCTGTACCATTTAAAAATAAATTATTAAGAAAAGCAGGTACGGTACATATAGGTTTTAGTTCCTCTGAAATTGAAAATTCTGAGAAAATCGTGAATCAGGGTAAACTTCCCGGGACCCCTTATGTATTGCTGGTACAACCAAGTGTGTTTGATCATTCCCGTACCCCCGATTCAGGTCATACTGTTTGGGCGTATTGCCATGTACCTAATGGTAATACGCAAGATTGTACAAAGATTATAGAAAGTCAAATCGAGAGAGCCGCTCCGGGTTTTGGTAAATTGATTTTAAAAAGACATCTCATGAACACCCGGCAATTAGAGGAATTTGATGCGAATTTAGTAGGTGGTGATATCAATGGAGGGAAACAAGATATAACACAATTATTTACAAGGCCCGTAGCAAAGCTATCCCCTTATAAAACTTCCAATAACAATATTTATATATGCTCATCGTCTACTCCTCCTGGCGGTGGAGTCCATGGAATGGCGGGTTTTAATGCAGCCAAACAGGTTCTTAAGGATCACTTTTAGTATGCCGGTGATGGTAGAGCTGTCTTAATATTCTCCCAATATTTTGTTAGCCTAATGCTATTATTTTGTTAAACGTTGGATGTAGCACTTATCATGCGAATAGAGCACTCTAGAGGGGGTTATATCCTTTATCTTGTTAAGACCTAAACCAATAACCAAAAAATATCATGAGTACTAGTGAAGAGAATAAAAAAAGTAAGGATTTAGCCTCTAATACCAAAGATGGGAAGGGAAAAACAATGACGACCAATCAAGGGGTTAAAGTTAATGATACCAATAATTCGCTAAAATCAGGAGAGCGAGGTGCCAGTTTACTGGAAGACTTTATTCTTAGGGAGAAAATAACACATTTTGATCATGAGCGAATTCCAGAACGAATAGTACATGCCCGCGGTAGTGGTGCTCATGGTGTGTTTGAATTATATGAAAGTCTGGAAGAATATACCAAAGCAGGAATTTTTACGGATATTAAACGTAAAACACCTGTTTTTGTACGATTTTCTACCGTAGCCGGAAATAAAGGCTCTGCAGATCTTGCCAGGGATGTTAGAGGCTTTGCTACGAAGTTTTATACGGAAGAAGGCATTTTTGATCTGGTTGGGAATAATATGCCTGTCTTTTTTATTCAGGATGCCATGAAATTTCCGGACCTGATCCATGCTGTAAAGCCGGAACCAGACAGGGATATTCCTCAAGCTGCATCTGCACACGATACGTTTTACGATTTTGTTTCACATACTACTGAAACCCTACATAATCATATTTGGGTAATGAGTGATCGGGCGATTCCCAGAAGTTTCAGAATGATGGAAGGATTTGGGATCCATACTTTCCGCCTGATTAATGCTGAGGGGAAATCTCATTTTGTAAAATTCCATTGGAAACCGCTTTTAGGAACGCATTCCATTACCTGGGATGAAGCCGTTAAAATTCATGGAGCAGACAGCGATTTTCACCGTCGGGACCTTTGGGAAGCCATAGATTCAGGTCAATTCCCCGAATGGGAACTGGGATTGCAGATTATTCCTGAAGAAGATGAGCATAAATTTGATTTTGATATTCTGGATCCCACTAAATTGATACCAGAAGAAATGGTGCCGGTTCAACGAATAGGAAAAATGACCTTAAACCGTAATCCTGATAATTTCTTTGCAGAAACAGAGCAGGTGGCATTTCATCCTGGGCATGTGGTACCGGGTATAGATTTTACCAATGATCCGTTATTACAGGGACGGTTATTTAGTTATACAGATACCCAATTATCCAGGTTAGGAAGTCCTAACTTTCATGAAATTCCTATTAACAGGCCTATAAACGAAACCCATAATAATCAACGTGATGCGCAGATGCGTATGACGGTTGATAAAGGGAAAACAGCCTATTTCCCAAACTCTATAGGTGGAGGATGTCCTCATTTAGCTAAAATGGCCCAAGGAGGTTTTACCTCTTACGAAGAACGAATAGATGCGAAAAAAATAAGATCACGAAGTAGTAGTTTCAGTGATCATTATTCTCAGCCTGCACTTTTTTATCGCAGTCTTACTGATTGGGAACAGGAACATGTTGCTGATGCGTATACTTTTGAATTGGGAAAATGTACCTATGATCATATTAAGGAACGTATGCTATATGTTATTAAACAGATAGATAAAGATCTTGCACTAAAAGTGGCTGATGGCTTAGGGATGAAAATTCCGAGTAAAATTGATCAGCCTATTAATCAGGCTATAGGAGCAGATGCGAATGTTGAAGAACATCAACCTACACCTAAAAAGGAATACTTGAAGAAGTCGGCTGCACTAAGCCTTACACATTTAAACTCCGATAGTATTGCCACCAGAAAGATTGCTTTTTTAGTGGGGGATGGTTTTAATGGTGCACAGGTAAAGAAAATGAAAGAGGCACTCGTATCCAAAAATGCGGTGGTACATCTTGTCGCTCCTCACGGAGGAACGGTAAAATGTGACCAGGGTAAGGAACATCCGGTAGATGCGGCCTTATTAACTACAGAAAGTGTTTTATACGATGCGCTTTATATTCCGGGCAGTGCCAAGAGTATAGAAGCCTTAGTGAAAGCGCCGAAATCTGTTAAGTTTGTCAATGAAACTTTGAAGCATTGTAAAGCTCTTGCTGCCGAAGAGGATACTTTTAAATTACTTGATAAGACTGCAATAAGCATGTTTGATAAAGATGCTGCTATATTAATTGGTAAAACCCCTAAAGATTTTATCAAACAAATCGCTGCCCACCGTAACTGGGATCGGCAGCCCACAGCAATGAACATCCCGGTATGATATAGTTTAGTTTCAATGGATGTTTAAGGAAAGGCCGTTCTCGAAAGAGACGGCCTTTTTTATACTTGGAATTTAGAGGGCAAATTCGCACGGAATGAATCAGGTAATTTTTTTTGATAAGCCCGGGAAATCTGGATACATGGTGAGTTGTGGTTTCACCAATAATCAGATTGATGTACTATTAATGCAGCAATACGGAGTTATGAATACTTTTTAATTCCTGCAAATGCTGAATTAGATTAGATTTAAATTCCAATAAAGTTTGTCTTTTATCATTTTTATTTACAGATTCCAGCATCTTTTCTATCTGCTCCAGTAATTTTTCTTCGAGTCGTATTGCTTTTTCCATTACATAAAATCTTCCTTTTTTTTGAAGTACAAAAATGGTATTGGATAAAGCAACTTCATCAGTATCACGGTGATGATGTGATTTCTCAAATACAGAATTAAGATCTTTGATATAGCTTAAGCATAATATTTTATGGCGATTAAATAATCTTTGAAAAAACAGGCGCTTAGAGGCTCGCTGTGCTTTTTCAAAGAAACCTATACTTTTTTCAATGAGCTCGTAAAGTGTACTTGACGCTTCTGGCATGCCTTCATTAGTTGGTATTTTTTGAAGAGTCAAATATAAAGACTTGGCCTGATCGTTAAAGTATTGTATACATACCTTACCGTTACCTGGAATATTTTTGGAGGTATATTTTCCTGTTTTAGTATCAAATGAACCTTCTTCGGTCATAAATACCCTGGTAATATTAAACTGATCCAATTTATAAATTTTCCTTATTTCTTCGGGCTTCAGCTTAAACTTAGAGCTGATTCGGTAAATGCAATCAGCGGTTGTAATGCCTGTGCTTTTATCGTTTTTTCTATCGTTCATGTGTCCTGCTTTCATCTTCTTTCTGATTTATGGCTTAAATTAAAAAGTAATTATCTTTTTCATTGCCAGGGATTTGTGAAATTATAGCTAAAAATTATATAAACCTGAATCTAAATTTAATAAGTGTTATAGCCTTAGCGAAAACGATTGAACAAAATAATGGTTTTAGTACATTTCAAATGAACATTAACTTATTTCAAACAATCTGATATACAGCTTTGTAGGTTTTATAACTAATTCTTAAATTGTAATCGCCAACCCTTAAATCTACCAGCCATGAGACTAATCAACAGTTTTCGGCCAAAAATACTAATCGTTTTGATTATAGTATGCTGTGCTCTGGCCCTGCTATCTCAACTTTATATACTCCCCGAATGGATGGGGTTGCCTTTTCTGATCGTAGGATGCGTTTTCATATGCTTGTTGTTTATCAGTTTTTTAAAGCCATTTTATAAAAGCTCATAGACTGTTTTATAGCTAATTAATTTTTAGTTACTCATTTTTTTGAGCAATAATTTCGTAAGCAATTTCCTTAAAGCTGCCACCATTACTATCTTCTGCAGAACATGCGGTTAGGCCGACTATCAGGTCTTTTTGAGCTTCAAAAAGAATATAATCCTGAGGCGTGTTAGTGGGGGGATCTACGCTTAATTTACCATCGGCATCAAATTGTACATTCATAAAGATATTAAAGGCTGTAGGAATGTCATCAGGAAAAATATAATAGGCTTCTAAATTGCGATACAGGTTTTCGAAG
This sequence comes from Zunongwangia sp. L-65, assembly GCF_056859415.1. Taxonomy (NCBI): domain Bacteria; kingdom Pseudomonadati; phylum Bacteroidota; class Flavobacteriia; order Flavobacteriales; family Flavobacteriaceae; genus Zunongwangia; species Zunongwangia sp. L-65. The sequence goes on along the minus strand of NZ_JBSXOK010000038.1, from coordinate 17,306 downwards.
CAACTGGGATGATAACCTTTATGATGATACATAATTTCGAAAGTTTCCGGGCTGCAGGGGGCTAGTAAAAAATCATTTCTTCCGTTTGTATCTTCAAGAATCATCATCATTTTTTCACTACGGTTGCTCCAAAGATAGTTTCCGCTTGAAATCAGGATAGATTCTTCGAAGTCGAGGGTTTTTCCACTCGAAATCTTTTCGCGGGTATCATTTAAATTAAATAATACCATATCGCTAACCTGGTTTCCCTGGGGAGATTGTATTTTTAACTGTTCCCCTTTTTTTAAAATAAAAGCAGCTCCCGATTGTCTCGAAATAATATTCATTGCTATACTTATTTTTTAATCTCCCAATGATGGGAGTATCTTAAAATTATAAAAAGATTGTCCTATCTCTAGGTTTTGCTCCAGTTTCTTTATTTTTTGAAGGGACATTCCCACTGTTCTCCTACTTTTCGCCCACTGTACTGCCTGGCTTCGCTTTGCGATCCAAAATCTTTAAGCATAGGATTGGTACTTCCCGAAAATTGTTCATCACGCTCTCGTATGCTGGTTTTTACTCGATCGTAGGTTCCCATTTCCCGTAATTTCTCAAACTGCCAGTGCAGGTTAAAAGCGATCGCCGGGTAAGGACTACGACGTGCTTTTCTTGAACTATTAGGATGTAATCCTACAATATAAAAGGATTTTCCGGCAATACTGAAACTAAAATTATCATCATGCGGATTATTACTCACGCTGGGATCCCAATCATATTCGTCTACAGCATTTAATTGATTCAGCTGCATCCATAGTTGCTCTTCAAACTGGATTTCGGTGAACGCCGGGCTGTTTGGGAATACCGCAATAAAAGTTTCGAACTGGTTAGATTCAAAATCATAATTTTTTATATAGGCTTTTAAATCCTTATATAATTCTTTAGTCTGATTTAAGTTTCCAAGGTTATTGTAGGTTCGTAAATTAACCAAATTCATGCTGAATACGGTTTTAGCCATAATGCAGGGATGATTATTGGTGATTATAAAATCCTGAAAGGAATTATAGACTTTTGTAGTCTTCTTGTCTGAAGTCATTGAGCGTGAAAAAATCGCTGGCCTTTCAGTTTTCTGTCTTAGGTTGGTAGATATCATTTTTCTTTTTCTTAAACCTCTAAATTATGGCGGGATGCGGTTTCAGAATAATCGTTTAAGAAGAGTTTAGTTTGTTATTTTATGCTGTTTAACACAACTGTTTCAATTACGTCCAATTACGTCCTAATAGCATCAAAATTCGTTTATTTTTTAAAGAAAATCAGAAGGTGATCAAAAGTCCTTTAATGAAATTTTGCAAATCACGGCTTAGATTTTAAATAAATCTCAATTCAGAGTTTTTTAACCCTTATTAAAGTATTGCTGTTCTACCTTAGAATAAAAATTTAATTATGAAGGACCCAAGAACAAAATATCCGCAACCTCCATTTGACACTCCGCTTCAGAAAGAACCGGGGGATGAATATGAAATGAACCCATTGCCAGATTATGGAGAAGATTCATATAAAGGGAATAATAAGCTTAAAGATAAAGTAGCCATAATTACCGGAGGGGACTCAGGTATTGGCAGGGCAGTTGCCTATGCTTTTGCCCTTGAAGGTGCAAGGGTAGTTATCTCTTATCTTAATGAACATAAGGATGCTGAAAAAACCGCTGAGGTTATTAAGAATAAAAATGGAGAAGTGCTTTTGATTGATGGCGACATACAGCAAGAAAAGCATTGTAAGCATATTATAGATAAAACTTTGGAGCATTTTGGGCAAATTGATATTATTGTGAATAATGCTGCTTTTCAGATGTCCAGAACGAGTCTTCAAGAAATTTCTGCTGAAGAATGGGATAAGACTTTCCGAACAAATATCCATGCCCCATTTTATCTTTGTAGGGCAGCAGAACCTTATCTTAAGCCGGGGAGTAGTATCGTTAATACTACTTCTGTAAATGCTTATAGCCCTAGTGATAATCTGGTTCCTTATGCGGCGACTAAAGGTGCAATTAGAAACTTTACAGCAAGTATGGCTCAACTTTGGGCAGATAAAGGAATACGAGTAAATGCAGTTGCGCCTGGGCCGATATGGACACCATTGATTCCTGCTACCATGCCAAAGGAAAAAGTAGAGAACTTCGGAAAGCAAACTCCGCTGGGAAGACCCGGTCAACCTGCTGAATTAGCTCCAGCTTATGTGATGTTGGCATCTGAAGATGGAAGTTATACCTCGGGAGCAACAATCGAAATTACCGGTGGACGCTATACGTTATAAACATTGATCAATAAATATCTTAAAAAAAGAAAAAGCGAATTCTCAATTTCGCTTTTTCTTTTTTAAAAATGATTCGGCACATAAGGGGTGTGAAATCATAAAAATATCTAAGTCGGTTATTTTCTTACTTATTGAAGTATATAATAGTACCACGTCTTATTTAAAGATAGGAGATTTTGCAGTGACTACCATCAAGTATAAGTCAGGTCTGTTTTTAAGTTCTTCCCGTAGGCGTGTATAGGCAATACGCAACTGGGCCTCTACAGTTTTGGTAGATATTCGCAGCTGGTGAGCAATTTCCTTATGGGAATGCCCTTGCTTTTTATGCATGATGAAAATGAGTCGGCACCGTTCTGGCAGTGCTTCAACTGCTTTGGCAACCAGCTTCAGCTTATGTTCCAAAAGCTCATCTGGCTCTTCTGTAAGGCTTACAAGGGTTTCACTTTTAAGTTGATCGAGATAGGTTTGCTGCTTTTTCTTTTTTCGATAGGTATCTATAAACATATTATAAGCCGTACTGTACATATAACTTTTGACCGATATATTGAGATCTAGATGGTCTTTTCTCTCCCAAAGTTTAATGAATGTATTCTGCGCAATATCCTCGGCGTCTGCGGCTTTATCAACATATTGCATCATGTAAGCTACCAGGGGCTGGTATAATGCTTCAAAAATGAGGGTAAACGAATGCTCATCACCTTTTTTAAGCAATTCATTTAGGACCTTGTGATTCATAGGGATTACACATTATAAAGTAAAGGTTAAAAAAAAATTAAATTTTTTTAAGGGATATGTGTTTTTTTTTCGTCACTAGGGTGATTTATGATTTGAAACCATGGAAAACGTTGACGATTTAATACAAAAATTTCAAAATCATTGCATAAGTGATGAGGAGTTAATGCAGCTTGAGCAATGGGTAAAAAGCAGCAAACGAAATACGTATTATTTTAAAAATGCAGTCGAGCAGGATTATCTGCTAACTGTTTATAGCCGTAAAGATGAAAAAAATCCTGGGTTTGACGATATTTTTCAGCAGCGAAAATCTTCGTCTCGAAGAATTATGCCAGTTACCCTCCTTAAGTATGCCGCTATTTTAGTATTAGGTCTTTTTGCGGCAGGGGTAGGTTATTTCTATTTGAATAATCAGGTAGAGGAGGAATACAATCCGGGGCAGATTACTTTTACCTATGCCAATGGAGAAACCATTAGTCTTGATGAGAACGAAGAAGGTACATTAACCGATAAATCTGGGAATGCGCTGGGAGTCCAGAAGCAGGGAGAGTTAGATTTCAGAACTTCAGGCACCCAGTCTACTACCTATAATATCATAAAGGTACCCCGTGGAAAGCGATTTAACCTTTTGCTTTCAGACGGTAGCCGGATTTATCTCAATTCAGAAAGTACGTTGCGTTTTCCGGCAAATTTCCCAAATACCGGCAATAGAGAAGTTTACCTTACCGGAGAAGGCTTTTTTGAAGTTTCTAAAGATACCGAGCATCCTTTTCGTGTAAATGCTGAAAAACTACAGGTTGAAGTATTGGGGACACGTTTTAATGTTAATGCTTACAAAGGATCGCAACAAATTACAACTACTCTTGCCGAAGGATCGGTGAGACTACAGCAGGGGCAAAAACAAGCTACACTAGTGCCGGGGGAAGCCGGAACCTGGAGCGGCGTTAAACAGCCTATAAGGGTAGCTAAAGTAAAGGTAGCTAATAATATTGCCTGGATAGAAAACCGCCTGTTATTTATTGATGAGCCTTTTGTGACGATCCTTGAAAAAATAGAACGTAGTTATGGCGTAAAGATTATCAATAACAATCCATCTTTAGCAGCAACTCGTTTTAACGGAGATTTTGATCTGAATACAGAAAGCGTAGAAGATGTTATGAATGCCTTTACCACAATAGACTTTTTTGAATATTCCTACAAAAACAACATAATAACAATTAAATAAGTACTTATGAATTAAAACTCTAACTCACAAAAAAAGAGGATGCGCCAACATCCTCTCTAACTCACAATTAATTATTTCCTACAACAATTAATAGTTTTCAAAATTATGAAAATAAAACATTTAAAGATGAAGGTTTCTGTCATTTTAACCTTGTTTTGTGCCTTACAGATGTTTGCGACGAAGGGTAGTGCCCAGAAATTCAATATTGATCTGGAAGGCGTTAAAGTCGCTACGGTAATTGAGCAAATTAAAAAGCAAAGCGATTATAAATTCTTCTATCGGGAAGATTTACTTCAGGATGATTGGAAAGTAAATATACAAACCAACAGTGCCTCTATTAAAGAAGTGCTACAACAGCTTTTTGATGATTTACCGGTTGATTATATCATCAAGAAGAAACAGGTAATCCTTAAATCCAAAACCATTAGTAATACAAATGGTCAATCGGTGGATAATAAAGGTACCATAGATCAACAAGAAATTTACGGTAATGTTAGGGATCCAAATGCTTATCCATTAATGGGGGTGACCGTGTGGCGTAAAGGTTCACGTACGGGTGCAGTAACTAACGAAAAAGGTAATTATCGCATCCAGGCGGCAACAGGGGATACTTTGGTATTTAGTTTTTTAGGATTTAAAAAGCAGGAGAAGCTGGTAGGAGATGAGAAGACTCTAAACGTAATATTACAAGAAGAGGTGAATAGTTTAGGAGAGGTAACATTATTGTCTACCGGTTACCAGAATATTCAAAAAGAACGCGCTACCGGTTCCTTTTCTGTAATTGAATCTGAAGAATTAGAAAAAGTGCCCGTAAATAATGTGATAAATCAGTTAGAGGGAAGAGTTGCAGGTTTACAGATAGACCTTCTTGCATCTGATAATACGTTTGTATACGGTAACCAATTTGGTGAAACGGAAGGAAATACTAGTTACAAATATAGAATTCGCGGGCAGTCAACATATCAGGCCAATGATAAACCGCTTTTAGTTATTGACGGCGTTCCTTCAGAACTGGATATCAAAAACCTAAACTCTAATGATATCGAGAAAATTACTTTCTTAAAAGACGCAGCTTCGGCTTCTATTTATGGTGCGAGAGCTGCTAACGGGGTAATTGTTATAGATACTAAAAAAGGAAAAAAAGGAGCAACCCGTATCAACTTGTCTCAAAACTATACCTTTTCCAGTAAACCTTCGCTCTCCAGTTTACCTCTAATGAATTCAGATCAGGTGCTGGATCTGGAGCAGGAGCTTTTGGAGAAGGGTGTTATTTATGACCCAATGGGTGCCGGTATATACAGTTCAGTGCCGGTAAGTTCCGGGGTAGAACTTATGCTGCAAAACCAGCGTGGTACACTAAGCGATGCCGAGCTTGCAGATAAACTCTCAGTATTACGCGGTCGCAATAACTACAACCAGATTGAAGATTATCTGCTTCAGGCTGCTTCTTCAACAAATTATAACCTTTCCATAAGTGGAGGACAGGAGAACTATTCGTATTTCACTTCGGCTTCTTATGCCAAAGAAGAAACGCAAAGTAAAGGCGTAGATGGTAAACGTCTTACTTTAACCGCTAATCAGAATTTTGAGTTATTTGATTTTGCTAAAGTATCAACCAGTCTTAAAGGCTCGTTTTTTAACTTTAAACAAAACGGCTTAGGTGTAAGTCCTTTATCAGCATCTCGAACTACGTTTTTACCTTATGATCAGATAGTAGATGAAGCCGGAAATTCGGTAGATTATTACCGGGCATTTTACAGTGCAGATATACAAAATTTTGAAGAGGCCGGTTATTTGCCCTGGAGCTACAACTACCTGGATGAATTGGCTAATTCTAATAATGGTATTAAGGAGCAGAATTATTCGGCTAACATTAGTGTAACCCTGCCTCTTTTTGATGGTTTATCAGCCATGGGAACTTATTTTATTGAGCGTTCCAATACCAAACAAGATAATATTTATGGTGAAAACACGTATTACACCAGAGACCGAATCAATCAGGCTACGTATCTTAATCCTACTACTCAGCAATTAACACGAGGCATTCCTTTGGGGGCTATCTATCAGAGAAACGATTATACTGAAAGTAGTCAAACCATGCGCGGCCAGCTTAATTACAACAACACATTAGGCAAGCATGCGATAGATGCCATAGCAGGTATAGAATTACGTCAAATACGTACAGAAGTATCCGGTGGAAATCTTTATGGATATAATGAGCAAACTCAGCGCTCTATAGATTTACCATCTGCGACCTATACCACTATTTACGGGTACAACGATAACATCAGTTACAATCAGGTAGCCACCAATCAACGCCGTCGCTTTTTATCCTATTACGCCAATGCAGCATATACCTTTGATACCAAATATGTGGTATCAGGTAGTGTACGCCTGGATGATTACAATAATTTTGGGGTAGACAAAAGCTATAGACGTACCCCTTTATGGTCTACCGGTTTAAAATGGAATATGAGCCGAGAGGATTTCTTAAAAGACGTGGAGACGATTAACAACCTAAGCTTTAGAGCTACGTATGGTTTTAATGGAAACATCAGCCTTACTACGTTCCCCTTTACAAACATTTCTATTGCCGGTACAGATTATAATTTATCCAGGCTACCCTATGCGTTTATTGCAGCACCTGCAAATCCTGCTTTGCGTTGGGAAAAAACAGGCGTGCTCAACTTTGGTCTTGATTTTAATCTGTTTGACAACAGACTTGGGGGAAGTGTGGAATACTATATAAAGAATAGTGATGACCTGATTCAGGATTTTCCGGTCTCTGAATTTTATGGACTACCTAATAATAATACCCTAACCAGGAATACGGCAACCTTACGCGGAGAAGGGGTAGATATTAACCTAAACGGTGAGTGGTTAAGAACTCCCGAGTTTAGTATTAATTCAACCTTTGTTTTATCGTATAATAAAAATGAGGTGACTGATTCGCGTTACGAGAATTATTCCACTTTCCTAAATGGTACCGCGAGTGCACCCCCAATTGTGGACTATCCGCTTAACAGCATTTTTGCTTTTAGATCAGCAGGCCTGGATGAGAACGGCTCTACCATTGTATACGACCGTAATGGAGACATCGTTGATGCCTTCACCCCTTTAACTGAAATTGAGGATATGCAATATATGGGTACGCAAACGCCCAAATACTATGGCAGCTTTGCCACGACATTCACCTATAAGAAATTGTCACTTTATGCTTTGGCGACCTATAAACTGGATTATGTTTTATTTAACCCCAGTTTTGGTAATTACGTGTCACGATACGGATCTTTTGAGGCATACGATTTGAACAGCGATATTGCAGACCGCTGGAGAGCCCCTGGGGATGAGGCCAATACCAATGTTCCCGGAGCTCAGGGACTTGGAGGATATAGTTTAGGTCGGTATCTGTATAGCACTGATCGGGTTATCGATGGAGATCATATACGACTGCGTGAAATTTCACTGAGTTATGATTTTTCTGATTTAGTCGCCAACAGCTTTTTACGCAATGCCTCGTTATCGCTTACGGCTCGTAATTTAGGTTTAATCTGGAGAGCCAATGATGATGATATAGATCCGGATTTCTTGCCGTATACCAGTGGTAGTCTTATACGTATACCACCTACTGCGATGTATTCAGTGGGCGTAAACCTTAATTTTTAATTTAATGATGATGAAAAAACATTCTTTATATATCCTGTTTCTCTTAATGAGTGTAGCTTTTGTAAGCTGCGATGATTATGTAGACATCAAGACCGAAGGCCGTCTCTATCCTGAGGAGACTGAGAATTACCGGTATCTTTTAAATCAGACTTCAATCTTTGATGCCTCCTACAGTTTAGTAGATGTAGCCTCTGACGATATCGAGATGAGAAAAAACTACGCGACCTATTTTGAGAACAACTACGGTACATCAGATTATTACCGTCCTTTTAAGGAAACTTATAAATGGGCAGATTCCGTTTATTATGCGGGCGATAGAGATAATGATCTTGGCGTAATGTATCAAGGGCTTTATACCGCTAATGTAGTGATTACAGAAGTGATGACCAGCAATAACGGCACCGAAGCAGAAAAGGCCTCCCTACAGGCTGAAGCTTTGGTACACAGGGCTTATATCTTTTTGGATTTGGTGAATATTTTTGGAAAAGCCTATGATGTCGAAACCTCGGAAACAGATTTGGGAATCCCCATGTTTACGGAGCCTACGGTGACCGAAGAGGTAACCCGCGCCAGCGTTAAAGCAGTTTACGATCAGATTGTAAGTGACCTACAGCAGGCTATTAATGGCGGGCTTCCTGCTACGCGCAGAGGAACCGAAGTAGGTTTCCCTTCACTAGCCAGTGCACATGCCTTGCTTGCCCGTACCTATTTGTATATGGGGCGTTATGCCGAAGCTCAGGCCGAGGCAGAAAACGCTTTGAGTTTGCAAAACAGCCTGCTGAATATGGAGGACTATATCGATACTCCAGATTCAGGATGGCCAAGACGTATTGAAAATCCAGAATTGATTTTATCTAAAATGAGCATCAGTTCCTATAAATATGCCCCCACCTTACTTACGTTAAATGATGAATTGCTAAACAGTTTTGAAGAAGAAGATTTACGCTATCAGTTATATACAAGACTTATAAGTGAAATGACTTATGATCAGGTTAGTGGAGGAAGAGCTTATTGCGAAGGGCTTCTTACTGGAGAGAAACGTAATGCAGGACCAACCGTACCAGAGATGTTACTCATTAAAGCAGAAGGAGAAGCCCGTGCCGGTGATACTGATGCGGCTATGACCTCGATAAATAAGCTTCGCATGGCACGATTTAAAGCTGAAGATTATGTACCGCTTACTGCGGCCGATGCCGAAGAGGCTTTGCTTAAAGTACTGGAAGAACGACGCAAGGAACTTATGGCAAAAGGCGGTTTCCGCTGGTTTGACCTTAAACGGCTTAATAAAGATCCGCGTTTTGCGAAAACCATTACCCATCAATATATCGATGAGGTATACACCCTTGAACCCGGAGGAGACCGCTATCAGTTTCCATTTGCTTCCAGTTTATTTCAATATGCACCTAACCTGGAACAAAACCCATAAGCTATAGCTATGAGATTATTTAATGTATTAAAAATAATACCTGTTTTTACCCTGCTCTCCATCAGCATTGTTTTTACAGGTAACCTCTGGGGACAAGATCAAGAGGAAGTATTTAGTGTAGCGCCCAGATACCCCAAGGTGGGAGATCAGGTTACACTGAGCTACGATGCCTCGCAAACGCCACTTAAAAATCGAGATAGTCTTACGGCTGTCGTTTATACCTATGCTGATTTTCAGTGGAATGTGAAAGACTTAAAGCTTGAGCGTACCGAAGAAAATAAATGGCAGGGGCAACTAAAATTAGAGCCGGGCATCGCCCTTATCAATTGTGTGTTCTACGCAAAAGATACGCTTGATCGTGGTGGTGCCAATACCTATTCCTGGATGATTAATAATGCCCCCGGTTCTTATTCGGGCTGGGGCATTATGCGTAATCCAAATATTAATGAAGATTTTCCGCAACAGCTGGATTCCCTGTCTTTTATTGAAGATTCGGTGACTTTAATGTGGCTTAATAATGAGATGCGGGATAATCCTTCCAGTAGATCGCATATTTTTTATTCGGGGTTACGTTTACTGCAACGTACTAAGACCGAAGATCAAACAGGGCGGATCAAGGAAGAACTCAACTATATTTTGAGTCTTCCCACGCTTGATTTAAAGCAACAGTATGATGTGCAACGTAGTCTTGAATTAATCACAGGAAATGAGACTTATGTAGATTCTGTAGAAAACGCATTGCTTTCTAAATATCCCAATGGTGTTCTGGCCAGGGATCGGGCAATAAAGCAACTATTCCGTGAAGCAGATCCTGATGAGCTTGTAAAGGCGTACAATGCTTTTGTAAATCAATTTCCGGAAGAAAAATTTGAAGGTATAACTACAACTACAGAGGAGCTCTACTACGATAAACTATTTCGGAGTATAGCCTACACCTATATTTTAGAAAATAAGGATTACGGTTTTGTCTTTGATAATTTAACAAATGCTTCATATACAAACCTGGTAGATTATGCCTGGCATTTAGTGAGTATCCCTTATAACAATGAGAGTATGTCGCTAGATAGCTTGCAGGTATTTGCAGATCGTATCTTCCCGGAGATTGAAAGTCGGGAACATGAAGTTCCTAAAGCCTATCGCGGAAAACTTTCACCCAATCAATGGAAAGCGATGGCTTTAAAAGCAGCAGCTTCAGAATACCTGACTTATGCTAAGATTTTAAACGAGCAGCAAGATTATAAGCGTGAGGCTTATTATTTAAACAAAATAGCAGCCTTGTTGAAGTATGAGAATACTGAATATAATGCGTTGTATACCCAGCAACTGGTGCGTCAGGACAAGATGGATGAAGCGGTAAGCTTTATTGCAGCTTGTTTGAGACAAAACAATACATCTCCCGAAATGCTCCAGGTCTTAAAGTACGAATATTTAAAATCAGGAAAAGAGCTGTCTGATTTTGAAGATTATGTAGCCGGGCTTAAGACCGGTGCTGAAAATCAGAAAGAGAAAGAGGCGCTATTGACCCAATTGATCAAAAAACCAATCGAAGATTTTTCTTTGGAAAGTTCGTACGGTGGTAAGGTTAATCTCAAAGATCAGCTGGGCAAAATCGTGGTGATCGATATGTGGGCCACCTGGTGTGCGCCCTGCAAAAAGGCGATGCCGGGGATGAAAATGGTCGTAGATCATTATGCAGATGACGCTAATGTGAAGTTCTACTTTCTGGATACGCAGGAATATGTGAAGGATTACAAAACCAAAACGGCTGCCTTTATCAAGGAAAAAGGATATCCCTTTGAAGTGCTTTACGATGCGATTAATCCCGAAAACGGCAAGCCTGAAATGGTGTACACAAAATATGCAAAAGCGTTTCAGTTCTCTGGAATTCCACAGAAAATGATCATAGATCAGAATGGTTATCTAAGATGGCGCTCTACCGGATATGAGGGTAGTCCCAGTGCTCTTGCAGATGAGATTAAAACCATAGTTGAATACTTAAAGGCTGAATCTAAATCCTAATGACTTTAAGAAGAATCTGCAGTATTCTGGTGCTATTTGCATTAATTACAGGGCTTTCCCGGGGGCAAAGCTTATGGCAGGGGCAATACCATGCAAAACGTCTGCTCCTGGAGAAAAGTCAGAATCAAAATGCTAAAGATTCATTCTTTTTAAGCAGTCCGGAATATTATTACAACCGCCTTCCGCTTCAGCGAAACTACCTTAGCGATAGTCTGATCTTAAAAAACGAGGAGTTTAATTTAGTATTGAAGCTTAAGCCTCAATTAGACAGCACGTTTACACTAGTATTTGCCAATTATGAAGGAGAACATCCGATTCAATTTGATCAGGTAAATGCATTGCAACCGCACAGCTATCCCCAGCATCCTAAGGGGACCTTACCTTATACAAGTACCGAACTTGTATTTAGTGGGAAAAAAACCGGTATTGATTATGGAGGGACTTTGGTTATCCCAAATGATCATAAGCACTATCCATTGGCAATATTACTTAATGGTACCGGCCGGCAAGACCGCAATTATACGTATAGTGGGCACCAGTTTTTTACGGTTTTGGCAGATGCTTTAGCTCGTAACGGAATTGCCTCTTTTCGAATGGACGACCGCGGAACAGGTAGCACTACCGGGAATTTTGAAAACGCCGGAATTAGTGATTTTACCACTGATGCCCGGGAAGCACTCGAATATTTGAAAGCACGTGAGCATATCGATAGCCGGTTTATTGGATTAATTGGTCATAGCGAAGGGGGAGTAGTAGCTTCCCGACTCACGGCACAGGATCCCGATGTAAAATTTATGGTAAGCCTTTCGGGCGTAGGGGTTTCAGGGCTAAAAATCCTGGACTTGCAAAACACCGCCATTTTAAAAGCTTCTAAAATGCCCGACAGTCTGGTCAACCTGCAAATGGATTTATACCGCGTATTGTTTAAAACCGTTCACGATAATCAGGAACCTGATAGCCTTAATACGGAATTGGAAAAGAGGGTAAAAAACTGGATACAAGATAGAAATCCCACAAGCCTTAACGCTTTGCAATTGGCCGAAGGTAGAGAACAGACCTTGATTTACCGCTTTTACAACAGCGCAAAAACCAAGGCCTATAAAGAAATGATTCAATATGACCCGAAAGACTATTTGCCCAAAATAGAGGTTCCGGTTCTTATTCTAAATGGGGATGCTGATGTTTTTGTTCCGGCTTCTGAGAATGTAGCTTCTTACAAAGAAAATCTGATTAATGCTCCCGTAGTGACAACCAAAATATACCCGGGCCTGAATCATATGTATCAACATTGTAAAACCTGTACTTCCCAAGAAATAAGTATGCTAGATGAGGTATTTGCACCCGAGGTTTTAGAAGATATTAGGCAGTGGATTTGGGAGATATATAGGGATGATAATAAGTAATACAAAATAAAAACCAAAAATTTACAGGGGTTTTAGTTCTGGTTTACGTCTAAACTGTAGTCACCTTTTTTACTTAAAACTATTTTATCGATGAGACTATTTATCACGGGTATCTTTTTTTTAATTGTTTCTCTTGCGCAGAGCCAAATCTATGATCCGGTTTCTTTTAAGCACGATGTTCAAAAAATTGACGATACCCATTATGCTTTAAGTATTCATGCAAGCATTGAACCTGGCTGGCATTTATACGCCCAAAACGTACCTGATGGAGGCCCTGTTCCTACTCAATTTGAGTTCACTACAAGTGATGCTTATGAGCTTAATGGATCTGTTTCTGAGCCACAGGGGCACGTGGTGGATGACCCTATTTTTGAAATGCGTATTAAATATTTCTCAGATTCGGCCGAATTTCAACAAGTTATAGAACGTAAAACAGCTGAAGCTTTTAGTGTGAAGGCTTCCGTAGAATTTATGGTGTGTAATGATGAAAGTTGTTTGCCACCAACTATAAAAGAGGTTGTTTTTGAGCTGGAAGCGACGGCGACAACCCTTAACGAAGAAGCTACAAAACCCGTACAAAAAACGAACGAAATCGAAGAACAGACTGTTCCTAAAAATGGCGATGCTACTAAATCAGAATCAACCGAAGTTGAAGTTGTTAATGCCGAAGAGCAGGATACGTTAACTCTAAAAGAAGGAGATCAGCCAATTAAAAAACCTAATTCAGATTTAGAGAATACTAAAGCAGAACAGGAAGAGGAAGCTGCGGATTCTCGTAATTTGATCTCTATTTTTATTTTGAGTTTTTTAGGTGGTTTTGCAGCGCTATTAACACCTTGTGTGTTCCCGATGATTCCGATGACGGTAAGCTTTTTTACCAAACAAAGTAAAACCCGTGCCAGCGGTATTAAAAATGCTTTGCTATACGGACTTTTTATAATAGTGATTTACGTGGTACTGGGCTCTGTAGTGGTTGCCATTTTTGGTGCCGATTCGCTCAATGCGCTCTCTACGAATGTTTGGTTCAACTTGATCTTTTTTGGATTACTTCTTGTTTTTGCTTTTTCGTTTTTGGGGGCTTTCGAGATTGTGCTTCCCAGTTCCTGGGCCACAAAGATCGATTCGCAGGCAGACCGCGGTGGTCTTATCGGTATCTTTTTTATGGCGCTTGCCATGGCTATTGTGTCGTTTTCGTGTACCGGGCCCATTGTGGGCACTTTGCTGGTAGAATCTGCTTCGCAGGGCGGGGTAGCTCCCATTGTGGGAATGTTAGGGTTTTCAATGGCGATTGCGCTACCTTTTGCCTTATTTGCGGCTTTCCCCGGCTGGTTAAACTCGTTGCCCAAATCAGGTGGCTGGCTCAATACGGTTAAAGTGGTTTTAGGATTTTTAGAACTCGCTTTAGCCTTTAAATTCCTAAGCAATGCAGATTTAGTGCTTCAATTGCATTTATTAGAACGAGAAACCTTTTTAGCGATCTGGATTGCTGTTTTTGGAGGTTTGGCTTTGTATTTATTTGGTAAAATCACCCTCCCTCATGATAGTCCTTTAGCGCATATTTCTGTAGGAAGATTGAGTCTGGGGTTGTTTGTATTGGCCTTTGTGGTGTATATGATTCCCGGTCTTTGGGGCGCTCCTTTGCAGTGGATCAGTGGTTTTCCTCCTCCTGCACAGTATAGTGAGTCTCCTTATGGTGTAGGAAATACCAAAGGCGTTGCAGGTACTTCAATAGAACTTCCTCCGCACGCAGAATTAGGACCTTTAGATCTTGTTACCTTTAAAGATTATGAGGCCGGGATGGCCTATGCCAAAAAAGTAAACAAACCTGTAATGCTCGATTTTACGGGATATGCCTGTGTTAACTGTCGTAAGATGGAAGAACGGGTTTGGCCTGAGCCTCAGGTTCAGCAAGTACTTCGGGATGAGCTGATACTAATATCGCTTTATGTTGATGATAAAAAAGAGCTTCCCGAAGCAGAGCAATATGTTTCTGAAACTACCGGTAAGAAAATCACGACCATAGGTAATAAATGGAGCGATTTTCAGATCAAACACTATAAAGCAAATGCTCAGCCGTATTATGTCTTGATCAATACTGAGGGGGAGAATTTAAATGATCCCCGAGCTTATGATCCCGATGTGGATTCGTATTTAAGTTGGTTACAAGAGGGAATTAAAAATTATAACAACAAATAATATATGATCTATAGAATAAAAAACGGCCTGGTTCTCTTGCTTGCTTTGTTAAGCTTCAGCCTTAATGCGCAGCAGATTGATAGTCCTATACCACCTAAAAATTTCGCTTCGGGAGTTCTTGAAAATGGAATGCATTATTACGTGCTGCATAACGAGGAGCCTAAAGAACGAGCATCTTTTTATTTTGCACAGAATGTAGGTTCTGTTCTGGAAAACGACACCCAGCGGGGTCTTGCCCATTTCCTGGAGCATATGGCTTTTAACGGTACCCAGAATTTTAAGGACAAAGAAATGCTGGAGTACCTGGAGAAAAACGGAATGAAATTCGGTTCTGAAATTAATGCGTTTACCAGCTTTGATGAGACGGTTTACAACATCAATCAGGTCCCGGTTACTAATGAAAAATTACTGGACTCGGTTTTATTAATCCTACACGACTGGTCGGGTTATTTATCGTTAACCGATGCAGAAATCGATAACGAGCGCGGTGTGATTAACGAAGAATGGCGTTCACGCAATACGGCAGGTTTTAGGGCTAATTCTAAAGTTTGGCTCGATGGGTTTTTAAAAGATTCTAAGTATAGTAAGAGAATGCCTATTGGTCTAATGGATGTGGTCAATAATTTTGAATATGATGAACTTCGTGACTATTACAAACGCTGGTACCGTCCAGATCAGCAAGCTGTAGTCGTTGTTGGTGATGTTGATGTAAAAGGGCTGGAGGCTAAAATCAAGAAGGTGTTTTCGTCTATTCCATTAAAAAAAGATTTGCCGGAACGCCCTGTTTTTGATGTACCCATCGCAGCAGAATTTGTGTATATTAATTCTACCGACAAAGAACTTGGTGAACCTTCCCTTCAATATTTTGTGAAGCGTACCCCTTTAGATTTAAGTGTGGTTGAGAAAATTAAAGAAGATATTACGGGTAGCTTTGCTTCCTATATTTTAAACAACCGTTTTTCTGAATTGGTTTTAGAAAAAAACTGCCCGGTGTTGGGAGTAGGTTTTGGAGTGCAGAAATTTGTACGTCCATTAGAGGTACTTAGTCTGAATGCACGTCCTAAAAAAGACAGTTTACTTAGCGGGCTGAAATATATAGTAAAAGAGTACACCCGTTTTGCTGAATTTGGCGCTACGCCGGAAGAATTAGCCAGAGCTAAAGCAGCTTTTAAAACCAGTCTTGAATCTTCAATAGCAAATATTGCTAAACGCAGCAACGATAGTTATGCAGGGGAGATTTATCAGGATTTCTTTGATAAGGAGTCGGTAACTGATTATGGCTGGACCTTATCGTATCAATTACGTCTTTTAGATCAGGTGACTAATGAATCTATTCTGGATTATCTGAAACGTTTTAAAGGTGATAATGGCAGAGGCGTAAGTATTGTAGGTTCTGATACAAATACTTACCCGGATAAGGAGGCCATTAAAAGCGCTCTTGCTGAAGTGGCGGCACAAAAGCTCACTCCTTTTAAAGAAACCAGCTCAGATAAGAAGCTTATCAATACAGATCTTAAAGGCAGCCCGGTTATAAAAACAGAAAACATTGAAGGTATAGATGCTAAGTCGTACACGCTGGCAAACGGATTAAAACTGGCACTTTATCCTACTGATTTTGATAAAGAACAGGTTTTTATGACGGCCTTTAGTCCTGGAGGTAGTTCGCTACTTTCCGTAGAAGAATTGCCAAATACGGTTGTGGCCTCTTATCTGGTAGGTCAATCAGGCCTTGGTGAGTTAAATAAAATTGAACTTCAAAAATTGCTTGCCGGCACCGAGACTTCTCTGGGTGTTTCTATAAATGGTTATAGTGAGAGCCTCAGCGGAAGTAGTAAAACTAAAGACCTGGAAACTTTGTTTAAGCAAATTTACCTTCAGTTTACCGCCCCTCGATTTGATGCACAGGCTTTTGAAATTATAAAACAAAATCTGGCGACTAATTTAATCGCTAAAGAAAAACAGGTGACCAGTGCTTTTCAAGATTCCCTTACACTCGCATCTACCGGTCACAGCAAGCGATCCGTTCTTTTTGACCAGAAGCTCATAGATAATGTGACTTTAGAGGGAGCTTCTAAAGTTTATCGGGAGCGTATCTCTAATGCTAACGATTTTACTTTTGTTTTTGTAGGAGATTTCCAAGAGAGTGAATTGCTTGATCTCGCTACAAAATACTTAGGAAGTATCCCTTCTACGACTAAAACAGAAGAGTTTGACTAAGACTGAAATAAGTTGCCCTTTTTCTTAAACTTTTAAACAATGGAAAAAGGTAAACAACGCCGGGTTTTTAGTGTTGAGCTAAAACTTGATTTAGTGAAAAAAATCGAACAGGGTGATCTCCGAGTTTTGGATG
>NZ_JBSXOK010000037.1:0-68981 GCF_056859415.1 Zunongwangia sp. L-65 | reverse complement strand
ATTCCAAGACCAAACGCAAGAGAGGCATCAAGCTTCAGAAACCTATCTGGTAATAGAACTTTACCAATACTTCGGGAATTACGTTCGAAATAGATTTTCTGAAAGTATACCGGATTAGTGGCAACAAAAAAAGAAAATCTTTCTTTCAAAAACTGGAAATAAGACCGGTCCATACTTGCCATATGCCTTCGAAGATCTATAACAGCCAATCGGTATGCTTGGTATATGTGCTGCCTAAGTTTGTGTTGGGTAGTAAGGAGAAATTGCAATTGGAATTGCAGGAGTTAAATGGGAGTAGCAAGATTGTTCTAAAAACTACTATGAACAAAAAATAGTAATTTATTTTAATAATAATACTTTTTAAAAATTGATTCCCGAGAGCTTATCACGAATAGTATGATAAGCTCTCGGGAATTATCCTAAGAAATTATATCAAACAATTTTTAAGTGGTCGTGTACTGTTGGCTTATAGTTTTGCTCCTTTTTTGAATTCTTTAATTTTGTTTTCAATTTAGTCATATCACTACTGATCTTCTTTTCAATAACCCTGGCATATTTTTGAGTCGTTGATAATTTGGTATGACCCAATATTTTTGAGACTGTTTCTATAGGAACATCATTGAGAAGGGCTATCGTAGTGGCAAAGGTATGCCGCGCAACGTGAAAAGTCAGGTTCTTCTTAATGTTGCATAACTCCGCTATTTTCTTGAGGTTTTTATTGATTTTTTGATCACTGAACATTCGTAATAAAGAATAGTTATTTTCTTCACTAGGATAATCCGCATATTTCTCCAATATTGCCTTGGCCTCATCCAGTACGGGTAGTTTTACCGGGGTTTTTGTCTTTTGACGCCTGACCATTATCCATTGCTCATCATCAATACCATTGACGATATCGCATTGTTTCAAGTTTTTTACCTCGATATAACTGAGCCCGGTATAGCAGGAAAAAACAAATACATCCCTAACCAACCGAATACTTTCTTGGGAAATGCGAAGCATCATTATGCTGTCGAGCTCATCCCGCTCCAAAAATGGACAATCAAATTCCTCGTACTTCAATTGATATAATGCAAAGGGATTTGATTTCAGCCAACCATGCTTCAGGGCAAGGGTGGTAAACTTCTGTAAACGTTCTAAATGCTTCATCATACCGTTGTGATTGAGCGGTCTGGATTTACTCAAAGGGGGACAAGTGCGGAGATAGTTTTCAAATTTTACTATAAAGGTATAGTTGATCTGTGCCAAAGGGATATCATTCGATTTGAATTCCTTTTTGAGAAAACGGCTCACATATTTTTCGGTAGCATTGTAATTCTTAGCGGTACCAGGTGCCAGTTTATGAAGTTCATTTTCCCTATGGTAATCCATAAGGTCCTTACACGTCAATACAGCCTTATCCTTGCCCAAATACCTCAATTTAATAGACTGAGAGGTAATTGGCCTATTTTCATCTTTAAGTTGCCTATATGCTTTCGTGATGAGTGATTTTATCTCATCTAGTGCATCATTGACGATTTTCGCGTTTTTTGTTCTAGTTTTTACCCGATCTGCCTTATCATCCCAGTGTTTAGCATGTACAGATTCCTTGGTACTTATATCGCTAGGTCTACTATCTACCCAGATTCTTGCATAGATAGGGTCGTTCCATCATTTTTGATTGATGATTTTTTCAACCAAAAATGAATATTGAATGTGTGAAATTTCGTCATCACTTTCGTTTTGGTTAAACATTCCTTTAAACGAAAGCCAAATCGCTCCGAAAGTCAATACGGGCTATTAACCCTAAATTTAGGAATTTATTTCCTAAAAAAATAGGACACGAAATAGGACATCAATGAATATGCTTTTAAACGGATATAAAAAAAGTCAGTAAAAATACATTTTACTGACTTTCAATTATTTATATATTAAAAGAATTCCTTTTAATACCCTATTCGTCGGGATGACAGGATTTGAACCTGCGACCCTACGCCCCCCAGACGTATACGCTACCAGACTGCGCCACATCCCGAATTTGAAATGGCAAATTAAACAGGTTCAGATATAAATTCAAAATATAATTGAATAAAAATAAAACTTAATAAATTGATAATTTCACAATCACTAAAGAATGGAAATTGAGTATATTCACATTATACTAAATTGAATTTAAAAATATGATACCCGACCAACTAAAAATCAACGAACTACTACATCAAAAATCCTATCTAAGCGACGGTAAACTCATCGAATGGCAAGGCAAAACCGATGAAGTTTTTTCTACAATTTCAACTTCAGAAAATTATCAAAGAACTTTATTGGGGACTGTTCCACATATGGATAAAACTACAGCTTTAGAAGTATTAACCTCAGCTTGCAATGCTTTTGATAAAGGAAAAGGCTTATGGCCTACCATGAAAGTATCCGAGCGTATTGCCTGCATGGAAAATTTCGTAGGCAAAATGAAATTGCAACGCGAGATTGTAGTGAAATACCTTATGTGGGAAATTGGAAAATCTATGCCAGATTCTTACAAGGAATTTGACCGAACGGTGGAGTATATAGAAGATACTATTGAAGATTATAAAGACCTGGATCGCAACAGCGCTAAATTTTCTAAAAAAGACGGTGTTTATGCGCATATTAGGAGGGGACCTTTAGGAATCGTTTTATGCCTGGGGCCTTATAACTATCCTTTAAATGAAACTTTTGCTTTACTTATTCCCGCTATTATTATGGGGAATACTGTCATTTTTAAACCGGCGAAACACGGAGTTTTACTAATTTCTCCGCTTCTTAAAGCTTTTCAGGAAAGTTTTCCTGCCGGTGTGGTAAATGTAATTTACGGTAGAGGTCGTGAGGTTGCCGCCCCTATAATGCAAAGCGGAAGAATAGACGTTCTCGCACTTATAGGTAATAGTAAATCGGCTATTGCTTTGCAGGATCAACATCCTTTTAAAAACAGACTACGACTGGTTTTAGGACTTGAAGCTAAAAACCCGGGGATCGTATTGCCGGATGCCGACTTAGATTTAGCGATTAGCGAATGTATCTCGGGTACACTTTCTTTTAATGGCCAACGTTGTACCGCCCTTAAAATACTTTATGTACACGAATCGGTTCAGGACGCATTTTTAAAACGTTTTGCTGAAAAAGTAGATGCTTTAAAATTTGGAAATCCCTGGGAAGAAAAGGTACAGTTAACCCCGCTTCCCGAGACTGAAAAACCTGCTTATATTCAAGATTTAATTGATGATGCCCAACAAAAAGGGGCTAAAATAATCAACAAAAAAGGAGGTGAGGTTTTAGAGAATTTTATTTTCCCGGCCGTGCTTTTTCCGGTGACCAAAAATATGAAGGTGTACCAGGAAGAGCAGTTTGGTCCGGTTATACCGGTTAAACCTTTTTCTGACATTGAAGAAATCCTGGAAGAAATTGCAGATTCAAATTATGGCCAGCAGGTATCACTTTTTGGTAAAGATATTGCAGAACTTGCACCGCTAATCGACACTCTGGTAAATCTTGTTTGCCGCGTAAACCTGAATAGCTCCTGCCAGCGAGGTCCCGATGTTTTCCCATTTACGGGAAGAAAAGATTCGGCAGTAGGTACGCTTAGTGTACACGATGCACTGCGCTCCTTTTCTATACGCACATTTGTTGCATCTAAAGATAATCCATACAATAACGAAATTTTAGAAAATTTACTCCATAGCAAATCTTCTAATTTTATGAGTACAGATTATCTTCTCTAACTTTTACTCAGGAATATCCCGGTTATTTATTGGCAAAATGCTCCATAAAATGATCGGGATGTGCTCCTGTTCTTTCATTACTATCCAAATCATCTATCTTCTGTACTTCAGATTGAGACAATTCAAAATCAAAAATATCAGCGTTTTGCTGAATCCTGTTTTCATGAACACTTTTGGGAATCGTAATCACACCTTTTTGCAAATCCCATCTCAACACCACCTGAGCGGTAGATTTACCATATTTTTCAGCGATATCTTTTAAAAGTTTATTATCCAAAATTTGCCCGCGCATTAAGGGTGACCAACCTTCATACTGGATATTTCTTTCAGTACAATAATCCAGCATATTTTGTTGTACCAACTTTGGATGAAATTCATTTTGCAACAACATTGGCTTTATACTACCATTTTGAATGATTTCATCCATTTGATGTTCTACACAATTACATAACCCGATGGCTTTTACCTTACCCGATTTATAAATCTCTTCCATCGCTCGCCAGGTTTCAGTCAAAGTATCGGGAACAGGCCAGTGAATTAAATACAAATCTAAATAATCCAACTGTAATTTCTCCAGGCTCTTATCGATAGCCTTTAAAGTACCTTCGTACCCCTGGTCGTCATTCCAGACTTTACTGGTGATAAAAATATCATCTCTGTTAATATTACTTTCTTTTATCGCCTGTCCTACTCCCTCTTCATTATCATAAAAACTGGCAGTATCGATATGTCGATAACCTGCTTTTAAAGCATAATGTATTGCGTCCTTAACTTCTTTTCCATCCTTAGATTTATAAACACCTAAGCCTAAATAGGGCATTTCTAATCCATTATGGAGGCGTACCGTCCCTTTAATATCAGTAATCTTCATAAGCTTTTTTTATAAAGATAAGGCGTGATTTTTAGTTCAAAAAATATATAGAAATTTTGACATTTTTTTGTGCTAAAAGTTTTCATTGTTTTATTCAGCCTAAGATTATATCTTTGACATTCCTTAAATTATTCTTAATGCGGAATGCTTTTTCTGAAGTCCAATGCTTTAAAAGGAAACATTAAAAAGCTTTTGAAGAGGTTGAGAAAATGATTGAAAACAAGACCAATATATTAATGATAGCTAAGCCTGAAGAGGAAGTATTCTATCTAAAAAATTATCTGGACAAATCAATTATTAAAACTAAAGTCACTTCGGTATATTCCACTACAGATGCTATTAAAGAATTAAAAAAGCAAAAATACCATATCATCTTTTTAGATCTAGGCAAACCAGGAGAAATGGCATCAACTAAAATAGACCAAATTCTATCCTTTAGTCCCTCTATACCCACGGTAATTTTAAGCAATAAAACAGACCTGCCTTTTAGTATTTCTTGTCTAGAAAGAGGAGCCTCAGATTACCTGATAAAAGAAACTTTAGATACCTTTAGTATCTATAAAGCGATAAGACACAATATAGATCGCTGCAATTATATTCATGCGCTGGAAGAAGCAAAAATGCGCTATAGCCGTTTATTTCATTTAAGCCCGCAACCCATGTGGGTTTATGACATCGATACCTTAGAGTTTTTAGATGTAAACGAAGCTGCACTACAAAAATATGGCTACTCTATTAACGAATTCCTTTCCTTAAAAATTACTGATATTGCATCTGGGGACGAAATTCCAAAAATCCTTAAAACGGTTTACGAAACAAGAAAGAATGTTACCAGAAGCTTTAAAGGAATTTCCAAACATAAAACTAAGGATAATCAAATTATTGATGTAGAAATCCATAGCAACCTCATTAAATTTAATGAGAAATCGGCTCGCTTAATACTTGCCAACGATATTACAAAAAAACTCAAGCACATTAAGGCGATGGAAAGCCAAAATAGAAAGCTACGCGAAATAGCATGGACTCAAAGCCACGTGGTAAGGGCTCCCTTAGTTCGAATGATGGCACTGGTAAACATGCTTAATGAACATTTTGAAGAGCCATCCGACTTCTACCTTGAGCAAATAAACAGGTCGGCTCAGGAATTTGACAAAATTATTCGAGAAATTTCAGATAAAACAGCCCAGATCGAATTAGACGATTAATCGCAACTCCCTTAAAAACACTTCTCATTTTTGTTTGATATATTGGTTTATCCAATATTTTTGTAGGTAAAATAGTATTTAATTTTTATATTCATAAAACCCAAATCATGTGCTTTCGCACCCGTATCCTTTTATAATGCAAAAAATACACTGTTCTTATTTTAAATACTGCACCTTAATTTTCTTTTGCCTGGTTCTAAATTTTAATAGTAGGGCTCAGGAATATGGTGCTGATGAGTTATTCAGCATGGCAAGAAATGCTGCTTTTGAAGAAGACGATTATCCTAAAGCCATTAAACTTGCCAAACAGGCATTAGATCAAAGCCCCGATTACACAGGAATCCGAATCTTCTTAGGTAGAGTCTACACCTGGAGTAAAAAAACAGATAGCGCAAGAGTAGAATTTGAGAAAGTTTTAAAAGACAATCCGGGTCACGAAGACGGTTCTTTTGCTTACGGTAGTTTAGAATATTGGAACGACAATTCTAAAAAAGCCTTAGATATTGTAAATAGTGGTCTGGAAGTACATCCAGATGCCGAAAACTTATTACTGCTGAAAGCGAAAGTGCTTCGCGATCTTAAAGAATATAAACTCGCTCAGGAAGCCAATTCAAGACTTTTAAAAATTAATCCTAAAAATACTGAAGCCCGCTCCTTAAGTCAGCGATTAACCATACTTTCTGCCAAAAACCAAATTGGTGCTACCTACGATTTTGTTTATTTTGACAAACAGTTTGATGATCCCTGGCACCTTGCCAGTATCGATTATAGTAGGCAAACTAAAATAGGATCTATCGTAGCCAGGGTGAATTACGCCAACCGTTTTAACAACAATGCCTTACAATTTGAGGTAGACGCTTATCCAAGCATTTCTGAAACTTTTTACGCGTATGTAAACGCAGGATTCTCTGATGATGCAGGGATTTTCCCCGAATATCGCGCTGGATTCTCCCTTTATGCCAATCTTCCATGGGCTCTGGAGGCCGAAGCCGGTTTTCGATTATTAGGTTTCGATGACCAAACCTGGATTTATACCGCTTCTATAGGGAAATATTATAAGAGCTTTTGGTTTAATTTCAGGACTTTTTTAACGCCATCCAACAGTTCTGTTTCGCAATCATACAGTTTTATGACGCGTTATTACCTTGGTGGCGCAGACGATTTTCTTAGTTTAAGAGTAGGTACTGGTCTGTCTCCAGATAATCAAACCAATAATATCTTATACAATAATGGTAATCAATACCGTCTAAAATCAGATAATATCGCTATCGGTTATCGAAAAACTTTATGGAGCACCAATGTGCTATTTATAGAAACAGGCATCCAAAATCAGGAATATCGCCAGGGAGAAAAAGGCAATCAATTCACTATAGGTGTTGGATATTTAAAACGTTTTTAAAATGCTGAAAAAGCGTTTAAAACACATCATTATCATTTTAATTTTATTATCGCCTGTTTTTATGTTTCTGGCGTGGTTTTTTACACCAAAAACTAAAATGGTCGCAGCGATTATTGATAAAACTGTTTTAACTACAGAAGGACAGGAACATATTTCTTTAGACTGGGTGCTTAACTACAAGAAGTACACTAAAACATCTACAAAATTCTATAAAAGAAGTGAAGACTATTTCGGCTTTTTTCCAAAAGAGAACGAACAATTCGATCTTCGCGGTTTGGAACGTTTTCCTTCCAACAAAATAGAACAGCTAAGCAATGATGCTGATTTGGTCTATTTTACCGATACCTACGGAATTTACACTAACGAGTGGTACGAACAAAATAACCAGACCGAGCGATCCGGCATTGTTTACGGAGGATTAAAAGAAAACGATATGGAATTCCTTCAAAAAATGAAGGATAAAAATAAGCTTATAATCACAGAATTTAACACGTTTGGTTCTCCTACTGCATACGATATCCGAAGAAAATTTGAACATACCTTCGGATTGCAATGGACCGGTTGGACGGGACGTTATTTTGATAATTTAGATACCTTAACTAATAAAGAATTACCCAGGTGGTTAATCAAAAATTACCTGAATCAACACGGTAATAAATGGCCTTTTAAAAAATCTGGAGTGGCATTTGTAAACGAAAATGATCAGGTAACCATTCTTGAAGATAGTATTCATTTAGAGCGAGAAATTCCACAGATTATAAGTAATGACTACGGAAAAAAACGATTTTCACTTCCTGATGAAATAAAATATCCATTTTGGTTTGATATTGTTCAAAATAACTCGGCTATCAATAAAACCGCGGCAAATTATAAACTGTACACTACAGAAAAAGGAAGCCGGGAATTGAAGAAATACGGTATTCCTACATCATTCCCTGCAGTAACTTACCATTTAGATAGCGATTACGAATTCTATTATTTCTCTGGTGATTTTTGTGATAACCCCATTACTATGGAAACTTCCTATTTTAAAGGAATCGGAATTTTTAAACGCTTCTTTTATAACGATAGGGATAAAACCGAAAGAGCCAGCTTCTTCTGGAAGTTTTATCGCCCCATGCTTCAGAAGATCTTAGAGGATTACGAGAAAAAAATCAGTAATAAAAACAACGAATCTTAGCTTAGTTGGTGTACTTTATATAAACAGAATCTGGAATTATTTTTCCACCATTGGTGATAATCGCGTTCTTCTGTTTAAATCCGTTATACGCGTCCATTATACTTTTTTGCTGTTTAGAATCGTTTACTGGCCTTTCGCCCATATCCTCAAGGATCTCATAAAGACGATCACCATTAAGATGATAGGTGCCTACCACATAATCTTTCATATTCACCTTGGTTTGAATCAACGGAATCTGGTGAATATTTCTAAAATTAACAACGGTATCCAGGCCTTTTCCTAACCAGCTCGTATCTTCGGGTAGATCAAGTTGGTAATTAGACTTCAGCAATCTTAAAATACTGGGAGCGACATCAGAATGGGATGAAATCGATGCCATTTCAGAAGTACGTTTAAGCATTGGAGAATACAATATTAAAGGTACATGATAACGATCGATAACCGTAGCCATAGGAATTTCGGGCATACGGTGATCCCCCGTAATTAGGAAAATGGTATTGCTAAAATCCGGACGCTTTTCATAATTTTCAAAGAACTTTTTCAGCATTGCATCGGTATATAAAATACTGGCATATTGATCTCGATAAGCACGATAGTCCTGCTTTTTACTTTCTGTAAAATCAAGCTGAGTCATACGCTCTTCAAAACGATCATAAAATTCCTGCTGCTGATTAATTTTGAACGGGTTGTGGGAAGAAACCGTAAGCAAGACCCCTAATTGAGGTTTTGCCATACTATCTGAAGGTCTGGTATTTAAATATTTTGCATAAAGTGCCTCATCATCATAGCCCCAGGTAAAACCATTAGTTTCTGGTAACAATCCCGAATTTGTAGAAAACTTGTCTTTATCAATAAGATCATCAATTTTATTTCTTCTTAAATACAGCTCCATATTATCGAAACTCGCATCACCACCGTAGTAAAATGAAGTTTCATAACCGTTATGTTTTAACAGGTTTAAAAGTGATAACTGATTAGGCATTTTTTCTCCCATACCTAAATAACCACTTTGCGCAAAAGGCAAAGAGCCTAAAATAGAAGGTAAAACAGCAAAAGTACGCCCTCCCTGACTAAGAAAGTTTTTCCAATACAAACTCTGTGTAGAAAGCGAATCAAGAAACGGGGTCCAATTGCCTAAATAAGCACCTTTATTCGTAAAAGCACGACCTAAACCTTCCACCAGAATAATCACAATATTCGGTTTCTTTTCATTCAGATTAAAATATGGCGAAAGCACATCGGTATCAGAATCTACATGATAAAAAGGATAATTGCTTTCATCTAAATATTCATAATCCACGACAGAATTATCAAGATTATCGTAAATACCAATATAATTATCAGCATAAATATCGACGTCATAATCGGTCTTGGGAAAGAAATAATAATACGAACTTGTAAAAAAATAGTCTGATTTATTAGTCACCAGATTACTGGCAAAAGTGGTTTGTAAACTTATTTGGCTCCAAGCTAAAGTAGTTGAAGTAAAGAATATTATTACAGAAGCTAGTGGATAAATAATACCTAAAGCCCAGGGTAATTTAATAAATCTAGGCAACCACCATAAGATGGAAATACAAATGGCAACCACCACTAAGAACTGGAACACGGCAATAACACTTAAACCTCCTGATGCTCCCAAAGTTTGCTGTACATCTTGTAATGAGTAACTAAAAAGATCTGCCCCCAACAGGTTTAAAGAGGTCGTAAAATACAACACCAATGCGGTTTGGATAATGGCTGCGAAACAAATAAAAGTTTTGAAAGTAAATTTGGCTGATTTGGGATGCACTACATAAAAGATAAGGTAGAAAATATAGCAGACTGCCCCCCATTTTAGCCAAAGCAAAACATCCATCCAGCAACTATACATCAACAATCTAAAAAAGTTTTCCTGTACAGCATTGACTAGCGTATTATAAAAAAGCTCTAAAAGACTGAGTAAAAACAGTAAAAAGAGCCATACGAGTGAAATTGAAAAAAACTCCCTGGTAGCATTAATTAATTTCTCTCTAAAACTTAGATGATCGAATGAACTTATCTGTGACATAAGACTTAGTTGCAAGCAGCCAAAGTATCAAAAAAAGCTGTATTCTTAGCTTAAGAATACATAAAATCGATAGATATTTTCTAAAAGGCGCTATAACTAATTTACGGCAAGTCTAGACCTTAATAGCTGCAGATCCCCATCACCAAAGCCTTTAATATCCAGAATAGTGCCGCGATGCGCATCAGATTTTAAAATGAGTTTTTCTTTCTCGAAACGGAAATCAACAATATCTTTAAATAAAAATGATTTTGGTTTTAATTGCTGCCCTTTCATCTCCAATTTCTCCTCATCCCACGAGATTATAACGTCTTTTGGATAATAAAAATAGATGAATAAATTTATAAAACCGCCAAACATAAACATCGTAAACATAAATTTACCTACCGGATGGTCTACTTCTATGACATAATCTATTCCTGAAAATAAAAAAGCAACTCCAGAAATAAGCGGCAGATGTTTTACCCAAAATGGCGAATGTTTCTTGATCGTATTTTTCATCTTAGGCAAATTGTAAATTAGTTTCTAAATTGAAATCCTGCTTTAATTTCTGGATATCTTTAGGCTTGAAGCCTTTTAATTCTATCATTGTCCCGGCAGCTACTCCTTTTTTGATCGTGAGATTATAATCTGAAACATTTAGATGATCTACTTCAGATAAATTATAAGATACCTCCTTTTGGCACCACTGCTTTAAAACGATCTTATCCTCATCCCAGCTTATATATTCTTCAGTAGAACCACCAAAGAAATATTGGACTACGAAATAACAAATCCCGATAGCAAAGTAGCCATAAGACATTAAACTAGAGCTCTCTCCAGTAAAGAACATGGCAACAGCGACAATAAGGTAGAATAAACCAAATAAACGGTAATAATGTTTCCTAAAAAAGCCGTTATGTTTTTCGATTTTCTGCATAAAAAAAGGATTCCGATATAAAAATACCGAAATCCTTTAATATTTCCTATAATTTTTTAGTCTATACCGTTTTTATCTTTAACTCTCTTCTCGTTGGTTTTGCTTCGGCATTTAACGGAGTACCATATAAATCGAAATCGGCAGCATCAGTGATTTTAATATCATAATATTCGCCTGTTTTCAGGTAAATTTCAGTAGCATCTATAAGTACTTCATTATCTACATCTGGCGAGTCAAACTCTGTTCTTCCGATAAAATAATTACCTTCTTTTCTATCGATAATCACTTTAAAAGTTTGCCCTATTTTTTGCTGATTCAGCTCCCAGGAAATTTGTGACTGAATTTCCATAATTTCATTAGCACGCTCCTGCTTTACCTCATCTGGTACGTCGTCTTCAAGATTATACGCATGGGTATTCTCTTCGTGAGAATAGGTAAAACATCCTAAACGCTCAAATCGCATTTCTTTCACCCATTCTTTTAATTCCTGGAAATGCGCTTCGGTTTCTCCGGGGTATCCCACGATCAGCGTGGTTCTAATCGCCATTTCTGGAACAGTCTCTCTAAATTTATATAAAAGATCGGTGGTTTTTTTATGAGTAGTACCACGACGCATCGATTTTAAAAGATCATCAGAAATATGCTGTAAAGGAATATCCAGATAATTACAGATTTTCGGCTCCCGTTTCATCACCTCTAGCACATCCATTGGAAAACCCGTTGGAAATGCATAATGTAAACGGATCCATTCGATTCCTTCAACTTTAACCAAATTCTCTAATAATTCGGCTAAATTTCTTTTTTTATAAAGATCAAGACCGTAATAGGTTAAATCCTGGGCGATAAGGATTAATTCTTTCACTCCGTTTGCCGCCAGCTTTTTAGCTTCAGTAACCAAATTTTCGATCGGTGTTGATTTATGGCCCCCGCGCATTAACGGGATAGCACAAAAACTACAGGGACGATCACAACCTTCAGCGATCTTTAAATAAGCATAGTTTTTTGGAGTCGTGGTTAAACGCTCACCAATAAGCTCATGCTTATAATCGGCTTCCAGGGCTTTTAATAAACCCGGGAGTTCTGTTGTTCCAAAATACTGATCTACATTTGGAATCTCTTTTTGTAAATCGGGTTTATAGCGTTCACTTAAACAACCGGTTACAAAAACCTTATCTACATCGCCCTGCTCTTTTTTCGCTACAAATTCTAAAATAGTATTTACCGATTGTTCTTTAGCATTATCGATAAATCCACAGGTATTAATTACAACAATATTACCTTCCTCCTCGTGAACAACATCTTTATTATTCGCTTTTAACTGCCCCATTAACACTTCGCTGTCGTAAACATTCTTACTACAACCAAGCGTTACTACATTTATCCTGTTCTTTTTAAGCGATTTAGTCCTCATGTAAAATCTTCGTTTAGGAGTGCAAAAGTAGTGAAGATGAACGAAATACTAAGGATATCAGCCAAAATTTAGCGTTGATACCAATTTAAGTCCGTTTATTTTTCCTGAGAGTTAATTTCTTCTTTAGGTTTCTTCCATAGTCCCAGGCAAATAACTCCTGAAATAAGCATTGAAACAAGAACACCGGCAATGACTATTCCAGCACCATCACCAACAAAATGATCCATATCGTAGTCCATAAAGATAAAGAGATAACCAATAAAAAGGGCATCAAGCACTAATTGAATAATCCAGTAAGCAATTTTACCTTTATGTGTTAGTTTTCGTAGGAACAATCGATCTAACATAGCTTTGAGTTTTTGGTTTTAGGCTTTTAGAACGATCTTAATTTTTGATTATTTTATAGACAAAGAGGTTATTTTTAAGAATAGCGTATCTTTAAAAAAATCTGTCACAAACCATGAAATCACATTTTTTGATTCTGCTTCTTTTCATTACAAGTTTATCACTTAATGCTCAGGAAACTGCCAGAGACCTAGGCATTATAACCGGCGTAATGCCCGTTGGAAAAACCAATAGCATCGTAGATGTAAGTGGAGTTAAAGTTGGTCATACCACATTAATTAAAGGGGACGCTATAAGAACCGGTGTCACTGCAATTTTACCGCACGGAGGAAATATTTTTCAGGATAAAGTACCGGCTGCAGTTTTTGTGGGTAATGGTTTTGGGAAATTAGCAGGAACCACACAAATAAACGAGCTTGGAAACATCGAAACTCCCATTATCCTTACCAATACGCTTAATGTTGCTACCGGTATTGATGCCGTTATTAAATACACTTTACATTCCCCTGAAAATGAACAGGTAAGATCTGTGAATGCTGTTGTTGGCGAAACTAACGATGGCTATCTAAATGATATTAGAGGGCAGCATGTTTCTACCACAGATGTTTTAAATGCGATAAAAAATGCAAGCACAGAAAAGCCGGAACAGGGAAATGTTGGTGCCGGTACCGGAACGATTTGTTTTGGTTATAAAGGCGGAATAGGAACATCTTCACGTAGATTGCCTAAAAATCTTGGCGGTTATACTGTAGGCGTTTTGGTGCAAACAAACTTTGGTGGAGTCCTGGATATTGGCGGAGTCAATATGGGGGAAAAATTAAAGAATTTCGCCTTTGCTGATGAATTACAAAATAACGTAGATGGTAGTTGTATGGTAGTGGTTGCCACCGA
Organism: Zunongwangia sp. L-65; assembly: GCF_056859415.1. Lineage (NCBI taxonomy): Bacteria > Pseudomonadati > Bacteroidota > Flavobacteriia > Flavobacteriales > Flavobacteriaceae > Zunongwangia > Zunongwangia sp. L-65. Next base: position 54,979 of record NZ_JBSXOK010000037.1, on the reverse strand, counting down.
TGCGCCATTGACGAGTAGAAATTTAGAACGCCTTGCTAAACGTGCTTTTATGGGACTGGCACAAAGTGGAGGAATTGCTTCTAACGGCAGCGGAGATTACATCATTGCTTTTTCTACTTCGGAAGATGTGAGAATTCCCTATCAAATCAAAGCATTATATAAAACTAAAAGTGTTCCCAACGATTGGATGTCACCATTATTTATGGCTGCAAACGAAGCCACCGAAGAAGCCATCATCAATAGCTTATTTATGGCTGAAGATATGACCGGTTATCAAGGCCATCACATTAAAAAATTACCCGTAGATAAAGTATTATCGATCCTGAAAGAACAGGGAGTGTTGGAAAGTGAATAATATTTTAGGCCTTTCGTAATTTCTGATCTTTCTGATCACTGGGAATTTTGCTTCTGCTTTAATGTAGAACATAGAATTCAAGAATCAAGAGTCAGGAAACAAGACTAGACAACAAACTAATTTGAAAATAGAATATTTAAAAATGAAGAAAACATCCTCTTAAACTTTCGAAATTTTAAACTCAGCTTATATCTACTCCCGTACGTTTCTTTACTTCTTCGCAGAATAATAATTGAAGTCTTCTGGTAATTTTTCCAATGTCGTTCCCAAAGTTTATAATCCTATCCGGAAAATGAAGATTTTTAATTGCGGTAATCTGAGTAGTGGTACCGGTAATAAAAACTTCGGTAACCTCATCTAACTCAGAGACCGGAAGTGCTTTTTCAACAATTGCGATATTGTTTTCCTTACACAGTTTTATAAGTAAATTTCGAGTAATTCCGGGTAAAATAAATTTACCATTGGGATGTGTATAAACGCTTTCATCTTTTACAAAAAACAATGAAGAGTGCGAACCTTCCGTAAAACAACCATCTCTAATCATTATGTTTTCAGAAAAATCACTTTTCTTAGCTTCGGTATTTGCCAGAATATTGGCCATTAAGGAAACCGATTTGATATCGCAACGATGCCAACGCAGATCGTTAGATACCAGGACATCTTTAAATTGATGCTGAAAACCTCTAAGATTGGTTTTATAAGCATATACAAGCACGGTAGCATCGTAATTTTCAGGAAAATAATGCGTCCTTGGAGCCATTCCCCTACTTACCTGAATATAAATGGCGCCATCGGCTGCGTTTAATTCCGTCAATTCGATAGCTTTTAAAATAATGCTTTCAAAATCACTTATATCACATTGCAATTCGACTTCTCTCAAAGAATATCGCAGCCTTTGTAGATGTTCTTTCAGTAAAAACAACTTTCCGCTGTAAAAAGGAATGACTTCGTAAATACCATCACCAAATAAAAAACCACGATCAAAAACAGAGATTTTCGCCTCTTCGGGCTTTAACCATTCTCCGTTTAAATATACTTTGCTGGGGTAACTTAGTTTCATGTTTAATGCAAAACTTAAAAATAGACTATTGCGCGATATAAAAAAACTGCCCTGGAAAAAAATTTCACAAGGCAGTTTTATAAGTTTTTGGAGAGTCATTTATGAACAAGGTTGCAATTAGATGGAATCAACCTGAAAAAATGAAATCACAACGAGAATGATCAACAAAGAGCTAAAATTGAAAAGAAGGTGGAGCATTTTCAGGTTTACTTCCCCAATCTTTATTTGCTTTGTTACCCATTTTTAAGACTAATGTCCCCCCATTTTCTAAATCTGTATGCGTAAACCAGGGGTTGTCCCAGTTTTTACCATTTAAAGTAGCGCTTTGTATATACTTATTGTCCTCAGAGAAATTTTCTGCAATGATGGTGAAAGTTTTACCATTTTCTAATGTCACTTCAGATTTTTCAAAAAACGGACTTCCAATCACATAAATGGGTAACCCCGGCGTTACCGGATAAAATCCTAATTGAGAAAATACTACAAAAGAAGACATTCCTCCGCCATCTTCATCTCCCGGAACTCCCATAAAATCATTTCTAAACCAGGTATGTATTAATTTTTTTATGCGTTTCTGGGTCTTCCACGGTTCACCGGCATAGCTATACAGGTATGGGATATGAAGTGAAGGCTCATTCGCCATACTAAACTGGCCTACATTCCCAGTTTGATCCGGTAACTGCGTATAAAACTCTCTTTTGCCTCTACCCATTGGCTCAGCAAATGTAGCATCAAGATTATCAATAAAGGCTTCTCTACCTCCCATCAAATCAATTAAATCTGCAACATTATGCTGTACGTCCCATCGGTATGTCCAACCATTATTCTCACCATAATAATTTCTTGCACCCACGCCTCCAGAAAAACGATAATCAAATGGTGCTATAAATTCACCATTTTTATCCTTAGGATGGAAGAAATTGGTTTCTCTATTAAACAAATTTCGATAATTTAGTGCTTCTTTTATAAAGCGCTTATAGTCATTCTTATGGCCTAATTTATTTGCTAAAACCGCCAGACACCATTCATCATAAGCCGTTCCTAATGTTACCGCTACGGGCTGGCGCTTCTCAAAACCACTAACTTCAGGAATGGTTTCTTCTTCGCCATCCCTTAAAGCCGGGATAAATCCATTGCTTTTATAGAAATTATCTAGTTCGCCGGCCGGTTTACCAGACCACGGCGCTAATGTTTTTTCAGTAATTGCTGCTTTAGATGCCTGATAAGCCTTTTCAAGATCAAAATTATCAAGGCCTTTTTCTGAAGCATCCAAAATAGTCGCCACACCATGATTAGAATTCATTCTTCTACTATCTCCCGTTACTTCAGGAAAGGTTGGTAACCAGTTATGCTCCATCTGCTGTGCCATTAAAATAAAAGAATGAATAATATCCTCTTCCTGCTTAGGATTCAGCAAAACACGCAATGGATGATGTGCTCTGTACGAATCCCAAATCCAATCGTCTGTATAAAACGGTCTTCCATTATCCTGATGCACCTGGCCATCAAAAGCACTGTAATATCGCCCATCTTCAGAAATACAAACAGGGCGCTCGTAAGAACGATATAGCGATGTGTAAAAAACATTTTTATCGGCTTCACTACCACCTTCTACCTGCATTTTACCTAATGCTTCGTCCCAAATCTGTTTCCCCTGTTCTTGTAACTCGGCCACTGTTCTACCTTTTATCTCTCTTTGATAATTCGATTTAGCTTGTTGCTCATTAATAAAAGATACCCCGTATGGCAACTCTAAATTAGATTGCGATTTTGAGAAACTTAATACGATACTGGCATTTCTACCTTCTGCTTTAGTACCTGAAATAAGCGTAGTATTTTCATCCAAAACCTGAACTTTTTCGGGTTTTTGCTTCGGAATTAAATAGATATAAACTTTGGTGTTATTTCCTATAATCTGATAGCCAGAGATTGCTTCACCATCCCAGGTTAACATACCGTTTCTCGAATTGAGGATAAGGTGACTTTCTTTTTCTTTTTCAAAATGAATAGTATATTTAGCCGACTGTGATGCTAATCCATAATCTACCGTAGTTTCCTGCTCATCTAAATAAACATGGTAACTGTAAGGATGAATTTCTTCTAAATCATAACTAAATTTTATTACCGGTTTAATGTCGGAAAGCGCTCCCTGAAACGGACTCAAATTAAATGCAGAACTACCACGATGACTGGTAATCATCAAAGGCAGGCCATTTAACAAATCGCCATTATAATCTGAACGTTCCGGATATACCCGCAACATGCTATTTGGCATATGTATCGTTGGGTAGGTTGGTACCAACATATGACTAATATTACCCATATATGGGTTTACATATTCAGCCGGACTTTTTTCTTTTACGGCCTGTGCAAAGGTTGAATAACTCGTTACCAGCATAAACAGTACTGGTAACGAGTTATTTTTTAAGAATTTGATCATTAAGTTAGGGTTAATTAAGCTTATTCGGTTTCTTTTAAAAGTTCTTTTACTGCAGTTTGCAACTGGGGATCATTTCCACTTAAAAATTCAGTATAAGGTAATGCTACTTCTATATCGGGTTGCAACTCCATATTTTCTGTTGGTTCGCCTTCTGCACCTATAGTGGCTACCATTGGTATTCCAAATATGATCGAAGGATCTATTTGTCTTTCCCACCATACCGCTGTACCGGTACCTGCCACTGGCATCCCTACCAGTTTACCTATTCCGTTTTGTTTGTAAACATAAGGGAAAATAAAAGCATCACTATAATTTCCTTCACTCATTAAAACGATACTGGGCTTGGTCCAACGGGTCATGGGTTCTCCCCCTTTAATAACTTCTCCCTGTGGTGCGAACTTTAAATATTCTTCCCCGCTTAAAAAAGTATTAAGATCGTCATGCAACCATCCACCACCGTTAAAACGGGTATCTACCACAAGACCTTCTTTTTCTAAATTCTTACCAAGTGCATTTTCATAAACATCTCTAAAACTACCATCATTCATTCCCTGGATATGCACATAACCCAGTTTACCGTTACTAAGGCTATCGGTTTTACGCTCCATGGTACGCACCCAACGCTTGTACATTAAAGCACGCTCTGATCCTACCGAAACAGGCTTGATGGTTTCTTCGAAAGTGGAGTTCCCGCTTTTAATGGTTAGTAAAGTATTTTTATCCTGAATGTTATTTAGATATTTATTCCAGTTTTCATCAGATTTGATAGTTTTACCATTGATTTTGATAATTATATCACCTGCTTTTATTTTGCTATCGGCATTATCTAATGGTCCTCCTGAAATCACTCCAGAGATTTTAATTCCGTCTCCCATATAGGATTCATCATATAATACTCCTAAAGAAGCGGTATGATCACCGTTAGCACCAGAGGCATAATAACGTCCCCCCGTGTGAGAAGCATTTAACTCTCCTAAAAGCTCACTTAACAATTCCTGAAAATCATAATTATTATTGATATGCGGTAAAAACTTCGCATATTCGTCATGGTACATTTGCCAATCGATTCCGTGAATCTCCGGATCATAGAATTTCTTGGTAACCTGTCTCCACATATGGTTAAACATATATTCTCTTTCAGCAGCAGCATCAATCACCATATCACCATTGATAGCTATATTTTCTACCTTACCACTTTCTGCATCTACTTTTACCAAACGTCCATTATTACTTAAAAATAAGGATTTCCCATCTTCACTAATTTCAATTCCGCTAGGAGAACCGCCCATTTTTGCCAAAATCTTGGTTTCTCTGGTTCTTGGCTCGGTTACCCAAAGATCATATCCTTTTTCAAAAGATGCCAGATAAAAAACTTTGCTCGCATCTTTATTCAACACATAATCACTAATACTGGCAGAGTTAATTGTAAGTTTTACTTTACGGATATCCAGGTTATCGAAATTAAGTTTTAAAGGTTCGTCCTTTTTTTCTTCTTTTTTCTTTTTAGATTTTTTCCCGTCTTCTTCTGCTTTTTCCTTTTCTTCTTTCTCCTTTTTCTCGCGCTCTTCTAAAAGTTTAAATTCTTCTTCGCTTAGAGTATATCGATCATATGCTTTTTGATCAAAAAATACCGCGTAGATATCCTGCTCGGTACTTCCCTGGTTCGCTAATGATTTTCTACCCTCGCGGCTACTGGTATAGGTCATCATTTTACCATCCATGGCCCATTTGGCGTTAGATTCCCCAAAGCCACTATTTACAGGATGAAAAATTTCTCCGTTACCGTTCGCTTTAATTAAAGCCACATTATTATTAAAAAAATAACCTTTTTGATCATCTACCATTAGCCAACGGCTATCTGGGCTCCATTGAAAAGACCAATCTCCATCACTATACGAATGATTTCTACCTTCAGGAAGAATTACTGTTTTCTTACCAGATTTTAGATCCATTACTTTTAAAATATTTCGTTCCTCTATAAAAGCGATTTTAGAAGAATCTGGAGAAATTTTAGCCTGAAATTCTTCAGCAGTCGTGTTAATTAAAGGCTCAATATCTACAATGGTCGAAGCATAGAAATACTCTTCCTGCGGGCGGTTTAAAGTAGCTTTATATACATTCCAGCTACCATCCTTCTCCCCGGAAAAAATTAATTCTTTTCCGCTTGGGGACCAGCTCACCATACGCTCCTGAGTAGAGGTATTGGTAATTCTTTTTGTACGGGAATCGTCTACACCGGTCACAAAAACTTCGCCTCGATTTACAAAAGCGATCTCTTTATTATTAGGACTAACCGCAAATTCGGTTACACTATTGATATCCATATTTTTGATGGCTTCGAAAGCGGCATCATCCAGAACTTTAATCTCCAGTTTTTTAGGTTGAGTTCCTGGCGTCATGGTATAGACTTCACCTTTCCAGGTAAACGCCAATTTATCGCTATCAGAAATACTTAAATGACGCACCGGAAAATCTTTAAAATTAGTCAGTTTTTCTTCGGAATCCGAGCTTAAATTTTTGACGTACAAATTTTGTGTACCGTTCTTTTCATTCAGATAAAATACTTTTTTTCCATCAGCACTAAAAACAGGCTCACGATCTTCACCCTCAAAATTACTGATTTGCTTATACGAATCATTCTCAAGATCATACAACCAAATATCTCTTGTGACTGCCGAAGTATGATGTTTTCTCCAGGCATCTTCATAACCCTTTCTATCCTGAAAAACCAAATGCGTTCCATCTTTACTAAAATGGGCTTCTTCTGCTCCCGCAGCGGTAAGTAATTCTGGTCGTCCACCTTTTATAGGGATGGTATACAAATTTTGAAATAATCCGGGACTTGGAAATCTTACACTTGATGCCGGTGCATTACGACCACTCCCATAAAGAACCTTATCGTCTTGTGGTGAAAAATCGTAGGGAAAATCATTGGCGCTATTATAAGTTAATCTTGTAGGTGTTCCACCTGTAGCTGGCATGGTATATACATCAAAATTACCATAGCGATCGCTGGCAAAAGCTATACTTTTACCATCGTGACTCCAAACGGGACGCATATCATAAGCATCTCCTGTAGTTATGGCAATGGCTACGCCCCCATCACTACTAACCCGATAAAGGTTTCCCATATATCCAAAAACGATAGTTTCGCCATTTGGTGAAATCGAAGGATATCGTAACCATTTTGCATTTTCTTGTGCTGAAACTGCCACACCAACAAATAATAGCATGATCAGCAAATAAAATTTTCTCATAAAATAATTGAATTTAATTTAGCTAAATTTTCAGAGTGGCACTAAGATACTAACTATTGCAATTTAATGGCTATAAAAAATCCATCGAAACTTTTGTTAGGATGGATTTTAATCTTAAAACTATGTAATGAGAAATCTTAAACGCTAAAATAGTTATGCAAACCTAATAACCAGCCTTGCTCATAATACCTGATAATACTTATAAGTATTGCAGAAATGATCACATAGATCCAATTATACTTTTTCATCTTAACAAAATATGCGCCTAAAAGACCCAATATGAGCACCGGGAACGCCATAATTAGATTGGCATAAAGCCATGCTCCCTGGAATACGGCCAGTATTTTCATGATCACATAAAAAAGGCAATAAATAAATATAAGTTTGGTAAAGATAATCAGGTATCGTTGTGCCATTACTTGGAATAGTCTTTTGGTGGTTTACGTTGCTGCGATTCCTGCTCGTAAGCATAAGCCCAGCGTAATAAATTTTGTTCGGAATAAGGAATAGAAATAAAGGTTAAACCTTTAGGTTCCCCAATATCGTCATAGCCCATAGGTACCGTGATCGCAGGGTATTCTGCAACCGCAGCAAAGCCGGCATGATAATTATTTATCGAAAGAATCCCATCCAGATCATACTCTTTCATCGGTATATCGAAAAATCGTTTTCCGCGTATTTTTAGGGTATCTTTTATGGCCTGAAATTCTTCTGCTGAAGCGGTATCCTTTACAATTCCTTCAAACAATCCCTGCCCGTAAGGTGCTCGCTGTACAGAATCCTCCATATTGAAAGTCATAATATCTTCTACAGATCTTACATCTACTCTTTTGCCATAACGTTCTAAATAAGTAGGAAGATCTTTTTTCATATCAAGATTTAATAATCTTAGAAAATTAGCTAACTTAATATCTTCAGCCTCAAATTCGACTATTTGAGCTCCAATCTTTTTAAGCTCGTTAATTGCACGACTATATAACGAATCTTGAGTAAGTTCTTTGATCACACCTAATCTTACTCCGTGTAAACTTGTCGTATCGGTTAAAGCCGAATAATAATCTGAAGGTATTTTTATAGAATCTGCATAAACTTTGGTATCAGACGTATCTCTACCAGTCATTGCGCTTAGTAAAATAGCATTATCCATAACCGTTTTGGTTATTGGCCCGGGCGTATCTAAAGTACTTGAAATTGGTATAATACCAGTTCTACTTAAAAGTCCAATCGTTGGTTTTAATCCTACAAGACTATTCTGACTTGATGGTGAAAGTATGGATCCTGAAGTTTCAGATCCTACGGCTAAAGGAGCAAAATTGGCTGCAACGGCTACAGCACTACCAGAACTAGAACCACCGGTGTCAAAAATTCTATGTCCATAAGGATTTAAGGTTTGTCCACCCACCGCAGAATATCCACTTGGGCAATCTTTACAGAAAAAATAGGCCCATTCACTAAGATTTGCTTTTCCCAAAATTATCGCCCCACTTTCTTCTAACTTATTTGTTATAAAAGCATTTGGGGTCGTATTTCCCTGCAACGCCACAGCTCCCGCCGTTGTTGGCATCGTAGACGTATTGATATTATCTTTTAACAATACAGGAATACCGTAAATCGGACTTTTATTCGCGGTATTTTTATAGTTTCTATCCTTAAGTCGGGCCTCAGTTAAAACATTTGGATTAACTGCAATAACAGCATTGAGAGAAAGATCGTTTTCCCGATCTAATTTTCTCATTCGGTAAAGATAAAACAGGGTAAGCTCTTCGTAGGTAAGTTGTTCTTCGGCTATCGCTTTTTGTAGTTCTGTAACAGATTTTTCAAGAATTATTGATTTTAAACTATCATATTTCTTTTCTGTTACTTTATAAAGCTCAATTTCAAAAGGAGACCAGAGTATATCTTTTTCAAGATATTTAGAATCTAAAACTTTAAACTCTAATACCTCGTGCTCTTGATCATCTTCTACCTCAGTAAAATTAGAGTCTGTAATTTCCTGAATGTCTTTATTATTTGCTTTATCATTTTTGCAGCTTACCAAGGCTAAAATACTGCAAAGGAATAAAATCTTTTTCATGTGGGATTAGCTAATTGACTATTGATTAGTTTATTCATATATTTTTCTGAACAAAATCATATCCGGAATTAGAATTTCTTCAAAACAAATATTTCCACGGTACAAGCACGAAGCTTAAAAAAATAGCTGAATTACTTAATAATAACTCAACTTCAAGAAAAACAATACCTATTATTTAAAAAAGGAATCTACAAATTCAAACTTGTTAAAAACCTGAAGATCTTCTACCCGTTCTCCTACACCAATATATTTTACCGGAATTTGGAATTGATCGCTAATCCCAATCACAACACCACCTTTTGCGGTACCATCTAACTTGGTTACCGCCAAAGAGGTAACTTCAGTAGCAGCAGTGAATTGCTTAGCCTGCTCAAAAGCATTTTGCCCAGTAGAACCATCTAAAACTAAAAGCACTTCATGGGGCGCATCTGGTATTACTTTTTGCATCACTCTTTTTACTTTAGAAAGCTCTTTCATAAGGTTTACCTTGTTATGCAACCTTCCTGCAGTATCAATTAAAACAACATCTGCATCCATTTTAACAGCATTTTGTACGGTATCGAAGGCTACAGAAGCAGGATCACTACCCATGGATTGTTTTATAATAGGTACATCGGTACGTTCTGCCCAAACCTGTAATTGATCGATAGCTGCTGCTCTAAAAGTATCGGCGGCTCCTAAAACAACTTTTAGGCCTCGGCTTTTAAATTGATTGGCCAGTTTCCCGATAGTTGTTGTTTTCCCTACACCATTAACCCCCACAACCATCATTACGTAAGGTTTCTTATTGGGTACAGTAAAATCTGTAGCGTTACCAGAATTGGTTTCGGATAATAAACCGGCAATTTCTTCTCTTAGGATTTTGTTAAGTTCATCGGTTCCCAAATACTTGTCTTTGGCTACACGATCTTCTATACGGTTTATAATTTTTATAGTAGTGGCTACCCCAACATCACTACTTACCAGCACATCTTCTAAATCATCAAGAACTTCGTCGTCAACTTTAGACTTACCGGCAACAGCTTTGCTCATTTTAGAAAAAAAGCTGCTTTTACTTTTCTCCAGCCCTTTATCCAGAGTTTCCTTTTTTTCTTTTGAAAAGATCTTTTTAAATAAACTCATTTTTGGTTATTCGTTTTAATGAGAATAGTCCTTTAAAAAAAGGACTTTGTTATTAGCCGTAAATATACGTAAAAAGAAAAAGCCGTCCAGATAACAAATCAGGACGGCCATTTAAAAAAAATATAAATTTTTTATCCGATTACTTTTTTAAATAATCGTTTACATCTTCAGGAGCCATAATAGCTTCAACAAAAGTATATGCACCTGTTTTAGGAGATTTAACCATTTTAATAGCTTTGCTTAATCTCTTAGATCCTGTTTGTAATGCTGCTACTGATTTCTTTGCCATGACTCAAATTATTTAATCTCTTTATGAACCGTCATTTTTTTCAAGATTGGGTTAAATTTCTTTAATTCCATTCTATCCGGCGTATTTTTTTTATTCTTTGTAGTGATATATCTTGATGTACCTGGTTGACCAGAAGCTTTATGCTCGGTACACTCTAAAATAACCTGTACTCTGTTTCCTTTCTTTGCCATCTTAATTTGTTTTTATAGGTAAAGGATTATTTTTGAAGAAATCCTTTTGCTCTAGCCTCTTTAATAACGGCAGAGATTCCTTTCTTGTTAATATTTTTAAGCGCAGAGGTAGATACTTTTAAAGTGATCCATTTATCCTCTTCAGGAATAAAAAAACGTTTCTTTACCAGGTTAGCGTTAAATTTACGCTTGGTCTTATTCATTGCGTGAGAAACATTGTTCCCAACCATCGCTTTTTTCCCTGTAAGTTCACAAACTCTTGACATTGCTCTATACTTTATCTCGTTATTTCAAAACAGGGTGCAAATTAACGATTTTTATCCCTAATTCACAACACATTCTGCAAAAAAAATTTACGATATTATTTTCGTTGCTATTGAGTATTAAATTATTGACTCAAACCAGCCTATTTTTGGCTGTAAATTTCATCTAATATCATCTCCATACATTTATTAACAGCCTTTCCCACGACCTTATCCCGGTGATTTCCAAAATTAAATTCCCGGGCAAAAACGCGTTGCGGTGTAGCAATTGCCAAAAAAACGGTTCCAACTTCAGCATCGCTATCACCTTTGTCCGGGCCGGCATTTCCCGTAGTTGCTATGGCATAATCGGTTTGGTATAAAGCTTTTACTTTTTTAGCCATTTCACAAGCCACTTCATTGCTTACCACAGAATATTTTTCTATAAGTTCTGGTGACACCCCTAGAATATTCACTTTAGCTTCTGTTGCATAGGCCACCACACTGCCTTTAAAAAATGCGGAAGACCCTGGATATCCTGTAAATATTGCAGCTAATCTGCCCCCAGTAAAACTTTCAGCTGTAGCCAGGCTTGCGTCGTTTGCGATGAGTAGATTCCTTATCTGCACTTCAATAGGATCTTCTTCCTCTATCCCTTTAATAATATCCCCAATAATCTGGCTAAGCGATTTTATCTGATCGTTCACCTCCTTTTCCATATTAATGGGATCACTGCCTTTTGTGCTTAATCGCAAACGTACTTTACCCAGGTTTGGCAAATATGCCAGTCTTATGTGAGCCGGTAAGGCTTCTTCCCAGGATTCTATTTTTTCTGCAATAGCACTTTCTCCCATCCCAAAGGTAAGTACGGTCTTATGCAGAATAAATGGTCTTTTAAAACGATCCCTTATTCGGGGAATGACCTCATCCTGCATTAAAGCTTTCATTTCGTAGGGTACACCGGGTAAAGAAATAAAAATAGTATCTTCTTTTTTTAACCACATCCCGGGAGCAGTACCATACCTATTCATAAGGACTTCGCACTTTGAAGGCACCATGGCCTGTAGCCGGTTTAAATCTGAAATAGGAGTATCAATATATTTTTTAAAAAGTTCTTCGATATGCGCCAAAACCGCTTCATCTTTAATCAGCGTATCATTAAAAAACTCACAAAGGCATTTCTTGGTAATATCGTCTTTAGTAGGGCCAAGTCCGCCGGTAATGATGACTATATCTGCTCTTTTTTGAGCGTCACTTAAGGTGGTTAAAATATGGTTCCATTCATCTTCTACTGAAGTTATTTGATGAATACTCACCCCTATTTTATTAAGTTCCTTGGCTATAAAAGCCGAATTGGTATCGATAATCTGGCCGATAAGAATTTCATCGCCAATGGTTATAATCTCTGCGTTCATTACAGATTAAAATCTTCTTTTAATTCTTCACAAACCTGCTCTACCTTTCCCGTAATGACCTTACCGGCACCCGGTACTTCCGCTTTATTTTTACCCTGTTTAGACCACTGCTCTATAATAGTTATTTGTGGCATTAATTCTAACCCAAAAAGCTTTAGATTAGGTTTCATTTTATGGGCATAACTGTAAGCAAGTTTAGCATTATCACTATCTATGGCTTCATTCATGGCAGTCACATCTGGCGGGATTTCTTCAAGAAAAGTTTTTACTACCACCAGTATAAAGTCCTGATCGCCGTCTGCCATTTCTTCTACATCTTTTAAATCGTAGCTACTCATGGGGATTATTTAATATTTATAGAAAAAATTTCTTGGTCCTCAATAAATCCGGTTAAATGATCTTGTGGCGCTACCGCACCAACTCCAGCAGGTGTTCCGGTAAAAATAATATCGCCTATCTTTAACGTAAAGAAAGTTGAAATATAAGCAATTAGTTCATCAATTTTCCATAGCATTAAAGAACTATTGCCATTTTGTACAATCTCATCATTCTTTTTTAGGCTAAAATTAATATTGTTTAAATCTGAAAATTGATTTTTATTCAGCCATTTTTCACCGATTACTGCAGCACCGTCAAAGCCTTTTGCTTTCTCCCAGGGAAGCCCCTTAGCTTTTAACTTTGCCTGAAGGTCTCGCGCTGTAAAATCGATCCCAAGCCCTATTTCATCATAATATTTATGGGCAAATTTAGGTTGAATATGTTTTCCCACCCTTGTAATCTTCACCAGCAACTCTACCTCATAATGTACATCTTTAGAAAAATCTGGAATAAAAAAAGGCTGTTTTTTTAATAGTATCGCCGTATCCGGCTTTTGGAAGACTACAGGATCTTCTGGTTTTTCATTTTCTAACTCGGCAATATGATCGGTATAATTTCTACCTATACAAATAAGTTTCATTTACAATCTTTTAATCGGTTAATGTTATTTTGAATGCCGGGGCTGGTAATTTTCCGGAAAATACGCTATTAGAATTATCCAAACTATTCATTTTTCGCCATCCATTGATGTCTTTATAATAAGATTTAAAATCCTCATTATCCTTTTCTAAAACCCCTTTAAAAATCGGCGCATATTTGCGTAATTCCACATCCTTATACACCATAGTATCATTTACCCTATAATCTTTCCTTTCCATAAAAGCATTTTCTTTTATAAAAAGGTGTTCTACAGCAATAAAAAAGCCTTGGTCAGGAATGCGAATTTTATAAGGTAACAGATCGATTTTAGTACGATATTCGCTTGGTTCTTTTTCAACTATTAGTCCGTTATCTAAAAGATCGTAAGAAGGTTTCCCTTCCTTATCTACCGCCATAATCCTTAACCTGTATTTTGCGCTGCGGGATAACGTTTCTTTTAAAATAAAATACCGAACTTCAACCTGTTTTAAATAACAGGCTTCTTCAAATTTGTCCGGCCTTTCATAAAACCTGGCCACCGTACTAGGATACTGCCCACCACTAAAATTCCCTAAACCAACAGATTCCGATAACAAAAAATTATTGATTCTTTTAGTCTTTCTATTTTTAACATTAAAAATCTTTACCTCAGTCAAATGATGTATGCTGGGTTTTAATTTTATTACTTTTCCCTTTAACTCTTTTAGCTCTAAACATTGAGATTCGTAACCTACATAACTAAATTTAAGTATAGCATTCTCACTAACCTCTTTTATAACAAAAGAATATCGCCCCTCTTCATCTGTCGAAATTCCCCTTTTTTTACTTTCCAGAACTATATTCGCATACGGTAAAGGCTCTAAAGTTTTGGCATCTACCACCTGTCCTACGGCTCTTGTAGTTTGCTCAAAAGTGCAAACTGAAATAAGAAGGAATACCGTAAGCAGGATGCGCATTCTTTAAAGTTTGGTATTTAGTTTACGTAATTTTATGGCTGTGAGTATCTTTTTAGTGTAAAGGGGAAAATCGGCATTTTGAAGCCACCCGAAATAACCAGGCTCTTTTTCCAGAACTTCTTCTACCAGCTTCCCTCGATATTTACCAAAAGAAAAAATTTCCTCTCCCTTTTTATTAAAACTTATAAATCCGGCAAAATCGGCAAAGCTTTTACGGGCACTGTATTGTGATAGCCATTTAATATCGTTTTCCAGATCGTCATACTTATCCAATTGAGACTTTAATACTTCGTAAGTTGCTTCAGTATCTGCAGCCGCACTATGTGCATCTATAAGTTCTTTCCCGCAGTAAAACTTAAAAGCAGCCGCCAGAGTTCTTTGCTCTTTTTTATGGAATATCGTTTGTACATCTACGGCCATCATATTTTTCATATCAAAGTCGATATCTGCACGTAATAATTCTTCGGCTAACAACGGAATATCAAAGCGATTGGAATTATAACCTCCCAAATCGCAGCCTTTTATCATATCATAGATTTGTTTGGATAATTCTTTAAAAGTCGGTTCATTCGCTACTTTCTCATTAGAAATTCCATGAATTGCAATGACTTCTTTTGGGATTTCCATTTCTGGATTCACCAACCAGGTACGACTTTCTTTATTTCCGTTAGGATATACTTTTAATATCGCTATTTCTACAATCCTATCTTTGGCAAGGTTCGTTCCGGTAGTTTCCAGATCGAAAAAACAAATAGGTTTTGTAAGCTTTAATTCCATTTTTTAAAATTTGTTTATTCTTATAGCAATATAAAAAGAAAACCGGGAATCGCCCTATAAAAAGCAACCCCGGTTTTTCTTTATATACATAAATTTTATAATACTCTATTTTTGTCGAATCCTTCTAAATATTGTGCTACACGTTGTACAAATTGCCCACCTAGCGCACCATTTACAACACGATGATCGTAACTGTGAGATAAGATCATTTTATATCGAATCCCGATAAAATCACCTTCTGGAGTTTCAATTACCGCAGGCATTTTTCTAATTGCACCTAAAGCCAGAATCCCTACCTGAGGCTGATTGATAATTGGCGTTCCCATAATACTACCAAATGTACCTACATTGGTTACCGTATAAGTCCCCCCCTGTATATCGTCTGGCTTCAGTTTATTTTGTCGTGCCCTATTCGCCAAATCGTTTACCGCTTTGGCCATGCCTACAAGATTTAATCGATCTGCATTTTTAATTACCGGTACAATAAGATTACCATCGGGAAGCGCTGCCGCCATACCAAGATTGATATTCTTCTTTTTAATTACCTTATCCCCGTCTACGGAAATATTGATTAGTGGAAAATCACGAATGGCTTTCGCTACGGCTTCCATAAATATTGGTGTAAATGTTAATTTCTCACCTTCTTTTTTCTGAAATGCCGCTTTATGTTTGTTTCTCCAGTTCCAAATATTAGTTACATCTACTTCTATAAAAGATTGTACATGAGCCGAAGTTTGCACACTATCGATCATATGCTTACTTATCATTTTACCCATACGGCTCATTTCGATAATCTCGTCTTCTCCTGAACTCACCGTACTTTCCTGATTTTTAAAAGCGGGCTCTAAATGATCTGGTTTCGAAGCTGACTTATGAGTACCTGAATTTTCTTCCGACTTACTGCTGCGATTTTCAACATAGGCTAAAATATCGTCTTTGGTTACCCGACCGTTTTTACCAGTTCCTTTGACAGTTTCTAATTCTTTAAGACTAATATTTTCTTCTTTGGCGATATTTTTTACCAAAGGAGAATAAAAACGATCTGACTCTGAATAGTCGCTACCTCCAGCAGTCTCCTTGGCAGTTTCAACGGCAGCTTCAGCTTCAGCTACATGTTGTTCTGTCTCTGTAGTACTTTCTTCATCTTCATCATCCTCCAAATCGAGATCAAGATCATCTTCCTGCTCCACATCACCGTCAGTCTCAATAATAGCAATAGTTTGGCCTACTTCAACTACATCATCAGCTTCAAAAAGTATTTCTATAAGTTTGCCATCTACTTCACTTGGCACTTCACTATCTACTTTATCTGTAGCAATTTCAAGTACCGGTTCGTCTGCTTCAATGGTATCGCCTACTTCTTTTAACCAGCTGGTTATGGTTGCCTCAGCAACACTTTCTCCCATTTTAGGTAATTTCAGTTCAAATTTTGCCATATCGTTATTTGAAAGCTAATTTTTATTATTTCGTTTGCGAATTTAATTAAAATTAAGGTTTTTAAATATTAAAAAATCAATAAAATATAAATTCACTGAAAATATTTTTAAGTTGTCTCTAACTAATTTCCTGTGTAAAATTACAATTTCATCTTTCAACCTGAAAGCCTATCCCCAAAGCTTTTTAACTTTTAAGGCTATTTTCAAAAGGTATACGATTGGTAATACTTCTTCCTAAAGTTACCTCATCAGCATATTCTAATTCATCACCAACGCTAATTCCCCTGGCAATGGTCGATGTTTTAACGCCGCTACCCTCTAGTTGTTTATAAATATAAAAATTAGTTGTATCCCCTTCCATAGTGCTGCTTAGCGCAAAAATAATTTCCTGAATTTTACCATCTCTCACTTTTTCGATTAAAGGCTTAATGGTAAGCTGGGAAGGGCCTATTCCATCCATAGGACTAATCTTCCCTCCTAAAACATGGTACATACCACGATATTGCCCTGTATTTTCTATCGCCATCACATCGCGTACATCTTCTACAATACAAACAAGATCTTCCTGGCGGGAAGGATTTGCACAAATATCACAAAGCTCCGTATCGCTAATATTATAACAATTTCTACATCTTTTTATTTCGGCCCGTAGCTTAGAAAGTGCTTTGGTAAGTTGTTCGGTTTGCGTTTCAGGTTGTCTTAATAGATGCAAAACCAATCTAAGCGCGGTACGTTTTCCTATACCGGGCAACTGCGACATTTGGTCTACAGCCTGCTCCAATAATTTCGAAGAAAAATCCATAACCGCAAATTTACAATTTTTAAACCGATGCAAATAGTTAGTAATATGCTAAGTTTGCAAATGTTTTGGTTAAATTCGTATTTATGGAACCTATACATATTGTATTACTCATTGCGCTTTATTTTGGTCTTTTACTGTTAATATCCTATTTCACCGGAAAAGAAGACAGCAACGATGCTTTTTTTAAGGCAGAAGGCAAATCTCCCTGGTATATCGTAGCTTTTGGGATGGTAGGCGCCTCCTTATCTGGAGTTACCTTTATCTCTGTACCGGGTTGGGTTAGAGATTCCCAATTTAGCTATATGCAGGTAGTAGCCGGTTATTTATTTGGTTATCTGGTGATTTCTTTTGTGCTTCTCCCCATTTATTACAGTCTTAATGTAACTTCTATCTACCAGTATTTAAATAATCGATTTGGTAATGTGAGTTACAAAACCGGTGCTTTTTTCTTTTTTATTTCCAGAGTATTGGGGGCTTCTTTCAGGCTTTTCCTCGTAGCTACCGTATTACAATACTTTGTGTTTGAAGCATGGAACATTCCTTTCGTGGTTACCGTGATTCTTTCCATTTTATTGATATGGATTTACACGTCTCGCGGCGGAATTAAAACTATTGTATGGACAGATACATTGCAAACCCTTTTTATGCTGGGATCGGTAGGTATTGCCATTTATTTTGTTTCACAAGAATTAAACTGGACCCTTAACGACTTTTTTACAGCACCAGAACTTGCCCCATATACCAAAACTTTTCATTTTGATAATTTTCTGGAAAAAGACTATTTCTGGAAAGCTTTCTTTGGCGGGATGTTTATCACCATTTGTATGACGGGACTCGATCAGGATATGATGCAAAAGAATTTAACCTGTAAAAGTTTAAAAGATGCACAAAAAAATGTAATGTCTTACAGCCTGGTGTTCATTCCGGTTAATATTTTATTCCTTTTTCTGGGAGCACTTTTATTTATTTATGCGGAACAAAACGGAATTAGCGTGCCGGTACTCGACGGAAAGGAAAAAACCGACCTTCTTTTTCCCGAGATCGCTTTGAATGCCGAGATGGGTATTGGTCTTGCGATTATCTTTTTACTTGGTTTAATTGCCGCGGCATACTCTAGTGCCGATAGTGCATTAACCAGCCTAACCACCAGTTTTTGCGTAGATTTCCTAAATATCGAAAAACGTGAACCCAGTTCGCAAACCAGTATTAGAAAAAGAGCTCATATTTTAATTAGCATACTTTTAGTCATCGTGATCATCGCATTTAAATACTTACTGGATAGTAGCGTGATCGATTTACTTTTAAAGGCTGCCAGTTATACTTACGGCCCTTTACTTGGACTTTTTGCTTTTGGAATTTTTACAAAAATGCAAATAAAAGATCATCTGGTATGGATCGTAGCTTTAGTTTCTGTGGTGACAACTTTTATCCTAGGAAACCTTCCTCCTGAATATCTTGGAGGTTATGTTTTTAATTACGAATTACTAATCGTAAACGGTGCAATTACGTTTTTGGGATTAATATTGATTCGTACCAAGCAGCACTAAAGTACAGGCATTCTGAAATTTAATATTATTTTTTTCTAAGACTCCATAAAGCTCAGGGTTTTCTGTCCCGGGGTTAAAAATGACGCGTTTTGGATTTAGTGCAACAAGATAGTCATAATATTCTGGTTGATTTTTTGGTCCAACGTATAAAGTTACGGTATCTATATCTGGGAAAAGAATTTGCTCGTTTTCTATCTTAACCCCTTCAACTTCTCCTTTTCGTAACCCTAAAGCAACCACCGGCTGCTGCTTGTCTACCAATTTCTTTATCGCCATATTGGAATATCGTGCAGTGTTGGTAGAAGCTCCTATTACTAATGTTTTCTTTTTCATATGGTTAAATAACTCAGGGCCAACCCCTGATCTGTTTTTTGAAATTAATTTTTATGTTGAGCCAAAGCTCAAATCATATAATCTCGATTATCGAGTAAAAATACTTTTTAAAATTTAGTGTAACAAGTTTTAAACTTATCAGTCTTTATAGTAAGACTAGTCTAAAAATGCATTGCTATCTTTTTTTTGATGGTTAGAAGATAGTATTGCTTGATAAGGTTCGCGCTATTTGCAAGGCGCGAACTTTTTTCTGAATTAATTGAAAAATTTTGTAACATTCTTTTTTTGGCGTCGTCTTTATAGTAGAAATCATCAAAATTGCAGAAATATACTTTTAAGTATTATGCAATACAAAGTATTATTTATAACATCATAACCATCAATATCAAACATCAATCAAAAAATGAAACAGTTATTTTTAATCATCATTGTTACGTTAAGCACTTTTAATTCCGTCGCAAATAACGAAGTTTTTGCGAGGATTACAGGTACAATTATAGATCATAATTTAAAAGAACCGGTTCCCTATGCAACTATTAGCTTAAGTGATACTGAAGGTAACATCATCACCGGTACAACTTCTGAAGAAGACGGGTCATTCATCATCAAAAAAGTAAAATCTGGCAATTACATCCTAAGTATTCAATTTATTGGCTACAAGAAATTCAGTAAAGAAATTGTTGTACAAGGTAATAGCGGCCTCATGGAGTTAGGTACTATTAATCTGGATCCTGATGTTGCTGAAATGGATGAAGTGGTAGTAGTGGGAGAACGCTCTACCATCGAGCAGCGTATTGACAGAAAAGTAATTAACGTTGGTAAAGATCTTACTACTGCAGGCGCCAGCGCCTCAGACATCATGAATAATATACCATCCGTAAATGTAGATCAGGATGGAAACATCGCTTTGCGTGGAAACACGAATGTACGCATATTAATTGATGGGAAACCAACTAATATGAATGCTGCTCAATTACTAAAACAAATCCCTTCCAGCTCGATAAAAAAAATCGAACTTATTACTAATCCTTCCGCAAAATACAATCCTGAAGGGATGAGTGGAATTATAAATATCGTTTTGCACAAAAACGCCAATAACGGATTTAACGGTAATATAAATACCGGCTTAACCTATGGGGAAAATGCACGTTTTAATGGTTCTTTAGACATGAATTACCGCCAAGGAAAATTAAACCTCTACGCAAACCTTGGAAGCAACTTTGGCAAAAGGAAAAATATTAACGACATCAATTTAACCGGTAGAAATGCTAAGCAAAACCTGGATATGTTAAACGATAACGAATCGTATTTATATAAAATTGGAGTAGATTATTTTTTAAACGATAACAATACATTTAGCTTTTACACCAATCAAAATTTGTTTAATGGCGGGGTAGACGCTACGATAAATGCAATTTACCTTAATAATCCTTCGAATAATTTCGAACAGTTTTTAAATCTGGATGCAAGGAATTTGAATGCTACTTATAACTTTGCTTACAAGCATTTATTCCCACAAGAAGGACACGAAATATTATTTGAGGCTGATTATAATGATTACGATGGCGATGAGGATTTTGCAGCAAACTTTAGTGAAAATGCAAGTTTTGCTTCTTATTCTGAAAACGTGAACGAGAATCGTGGAACTTTAATCACTAATATCGACTATAGCCTGCCTATTGGCGATAAGTCGAAATTTGAAGCCGGAGCTGAAGCCAGGTTATTAAATAATACTCAGGATTATGATACTAACAATCCGTCAGCACAAAACTCCGATTACGATTACAACCGAAATATCTATTCGTTATACAGCACATTTGGACAATCTTTTGAAAAATTCTCATATCAGCTTGGGGCTCGTTTAGAAAGCTTTAATATAGATGCTGAAGTAAATGGTGAAAACGTATTTAGTGATGATTATATCACGTTATACCCTTCAGGATTTTTCAATTACACCCCAAATGATAAAAACAGTTACCAGGTAAGCTATAGCCGCAGGATAGATCGTCCTAGCCTAGGGCAGGTAAGCCCGGTAAGAGAGGTGAGCACGCCTACAATCACCGTAGTCGGAAATCCTAATCTACAGCCACAATTTACGAACTCCGTAGAATTTAATTATACGAGAAAATTAAAACATGGTAGTTTAACCGGTGGGGTGTTCTTCAGAAATATTAATGATAATATTAACCAGTTAATCGAAGAAGATCCATCAGATCCTGCAAGCCTTCTTATATCTTTTGCAAACTTTGATGACACCAATGCTTACGGAGTTGAACTGTCTTCTAACTATAAGTTTACCGAATGGTGGAGTGCCAATGGAAGTTTTGAATTGTACCAACAAACACAAAGCGGAATTGTAGGTACAAGCCGTGTTGAAGTAGATAACACAGTTTACACAGCGAGAGTAAACAATAGTTTTACTGTTACCGAAAATTTAACATTACAATTATTCGGGTTTTATCAAGGACCAAGCGAAGAACTTCAGTTTAAAAACGAAGATGTATTTTTTGCCAACCTTGGCGGACGCTATACTTTCCTGGATAAAAAAGCTACGCTTAGTTTAAACTTTAATGATGTTTTTGGCACTCAGGAATATAGGTTTAGTGCCACACTTCCTTACGAGCAGAACGGGTATTTTAAAAGCGAATTCCAAAATGTATATGTAGGATTTAGCTATCGTTTTGGAGGAAACAATGGAAAAAAACTAAAAAGAAAACAAAGAGATAACGATGAAGCCCAGGGTGGCGGAATGTTTTAAGGAAAACAAATTATATCATTTTAGATAAAAATTTGTTTGTTTAGCCAAAGAAAAGCCTGAAGTTAACACTTCAGGCTTTCATATTTTCATAAGTTAATATTCTATAAATTAAGAATACATTTTATCACGTTGCTCCTTAATTTTTGGATCGCTCATATACTCATCGAACGTTAAGTAACGATCTATCACTCCTTTTGGAGTAAGCTCGATAATACGGTTTGCAACAGTTTGCGCAAATTCGTGATCGTGCGTAGTAAGCATTACAGTTCCCTTAAAATTCTTAAGTGAATTGTTAAAGGCAGTGATCGACTCCAGATCCAGGTGGTTAGTTGGCTCATCTAACATCAATACGTTTGCTCTCATCATCATCATTCGGCTTAGCATACAGCGTACTTTTTCTCCTCCAGATAACACATTACTGGTTTTTAAAGCTTCCTCACCACTAAACAACATTTTCCCTAAGAAACCTCTAATATAAACTTCTTCTCTTTCTTCTTCGGTTTTAGCATATTGTCTTAGCCAGTCTACCAAAGTAAGATCATTATCAAAATACTCTGAGTTATCTAACGGAAGGTATGATTGTGATGTAGTAACTCCCCAGGTATATTTCCCTGCAACAGGCTCTTCTTTACCGTTTATAATTTCATAGAAAGCAGTAGTAGCACGGCTATCTCTAGAAAACACAACGATTTTATCTCCTTTTGAAAGATTAATATCTATTCCGCTAAAAAGCGTTTCTCCTTCTATAGAAGCTTCTAATTTTTCAATATTTAAAATCTGGTCTCCAGCCTCACGATCTCTGTCAAAAATAATTGCAGGATAACGACGGCTTGAAGGCTTAATTTCTTCGATATTTAACTTATCGATCATCTTTTTACGAGATGTAGCCTGCTTAGATTTCGCCACGTTTGCACTAAAACGCTGAATAAATTCCTGTAATTCTTTCTTTTTCTCTTCAGCTTTTTTATTCTGTTGCGCTCGTTGTCTTGCTGCTAATTGAGAAGACTCATACCAGAAAGAATAATTTCCACTAAAGTGGTTTATTTTCCCAAAGTCGATATCAGAGATATGTGTACAAACCGCATCTAAAAAGTGACGGTCGTGAGAAACCACGATTACCGTGTTATCATAATTTGCCAGGAAATTCTCTAACCAGTTAATCGTTTCGTAATCCAAATCATTGGTAGGCTCATCCATGATCAATACATCTGGATTTCCAAAAAGAGCCTGCGCTAACAAAACTCTTACTTTTTGCTTACCATCAAGATCCTTCATTAGAGTATAATGAAGTTCTGTTTTTATCCCCAGGTTAGAAAGTAATGATGCGGCGGCGCTATCGGCGTTCCAACCATCCATTTCTTCAAACTGCACCTGCAGCTCACCAATTCTATCAGCGTTTTCATCAGAATAATCAGCATATAAAGCATCTATCTCTGTCTTAATTTCAAAAAGCGGTTTATTTCCTCTTAAAACGGTTTCTAAAACAGGATAATCATCATATACATTGTGATTTTGCTCCAGTACCGACATACGTTTTCCTGGCTCTAAATGAACATGACCAGAAGTTGGATCGGATTTTCCAGATAAGATTTTTAAAAATGTAGATTTACCTGCACCGTTGGCGCCGATAATCCCATAACAATTCCCTTCAGTAAAAGTAGTATTCACCTCATCAAAAAGGACTCTTTTACCAAACTGGACAGAAAGATTTGAAACTGAAAGCATAAATTCCTCTAATTTTCCGCAAAAGTAGCATATATTGTACACTTTCTAAAAGATTAACGTTTAGAAAATTCCTTTTAACTCGTGGTTAACATTCAAGATTTTAGCCACAAATTATATTTGTTGGTCACTAGAAATCATAAAGGAGATAATGGATTTATAACTATTTGAATGAGAAGATTATTACTGCTAAGTATTTTTTATACCATATTTTCATTTATAGGTTGCAAGAATAAAAGCACCAATACAGATAAAGTATACATTGGCGGGAAAATTGTAAATCCAAATTTAGATTACATCATCCTATCCAGGGACGAAGATATTATAGATACTTTGGGACTGGACAAAAACAATCAGTTTGGCCAGTACCTTGAAAATATCGACCCTGGGATTTATACTCTACAACATAACCCGGAAAATCAGGTGGTGTATCTAGAACCCGGTGACAGCATCATGATTTGGGTTAATACATATGCTTTTGATGAGTCTCTTAATTTTAGTGGGCGTGGCAGCAAGGAAAGTTCATTTTTATTAAATCTCTTTTTGCAGAATAGGGCCAACAATGATCTTGTCCTTAATTATTATAAAATTAAGCCCGAAAAGTTTGAAAAAATAAGTGATTCTATTCATCAAAAAAGACTTGAAGAATTTAATCTAATCTCTTCACAACGGAACTTTAGCGATGATTTCAAAAATATGGCCCGGCAAAGTATCGATTATGAATACTACGATCTTCGTGAGCGCTATACTTATCTCATTAAAAAATATTACCCGGAATATGCAAAACTTATCCCTAAAGATTTTAACAATTATAGAGACAGTATAGACTTTAATAATGGGCTACTTCAAAACTACTATTTATACACCAATACCATTGATGATTACCTACGCACTCGTGCTGTAGAATACTGTATAGATAAGCACAAAGATAGAGATTGCTTTAACGTATCGGATTTTGATAATATACAAAGACGGGCTATTTTAATAGATTCGTTATCCAGCACTCCATCCATAAAAAACAGATTCCTTGATATATTGCTTAGTAAGGCGGTTACCATCTCTTCAAATGATGAAGACCTTAAAAAAGTAATGAATTTAGCCGAATCTCTGGATTACCAGCAAATCGATCAAATTAAACAGCTCTCCAGTATTCAAAAAAATTATTTTACAGGCAAATCCCTGGCAAATTTTACTCTTTTAAACACTAATGGTGTGGAAACTACCTATGGGGATATTATAAATAAAAAGACGATTATTTATTTCTGGTCTGCTAATAATATTAGACGCTATATTTGGCAATTTAGAACTATTAAAAAGCTTGAAGAAAAATACCCAGAATTAGATTTCATCGGAGTCAACCTGGATATTGGTCATGAAAAAAGATGGTTGCGTATTTTAAATGAAAATAATTACGATCAAAAGAATCAATATCAACTCTCAAAAAGAAAATTTAGCAATGACTATGCTACAAAGTATTTATATCGCTTAAACTTCCTTGACAAAAATGCCGTGATTGTGAGAGGCGATGTTGCACTTAGTTCTTCAGCAGAATTTGAATCGCAGTTGTTACAATTTATTAATCAGTAACATTTTAGAAATAAATCGCAAACCAAAAACAATAGAATTAGATGTTATAATTTGAATCCCATTTTCAAAAGAATAAAAAATAAATTCTAAACATAAAAAAGCTGCCGAAAGGCAGCTTTTTATATAATAATAAGAAAAAAACTTATTCTTATTGGTTTCCTTTTTTATAATCTGCTAAGAATTTCTCTAATCCGATATCTGTTAAAGGATGGTTTAATAAACCTTCTATAGAAGATAAAGGACCGGTCATTACATCTGCACCAATCTTCGCACAATCAATTACATGCATCGTGTGACGAATAGAAGCCGCTAAAATTTGGGTTTCAAAACCATAGTTATCATACACTAATCTAATTTCTTCGATTAGATTAAGACCATTGGTTGAAATATCATCTAAACGACCAAGAAAAGGTGATACATAAGTTGCCCCTGCTTTAGCCGCTAATAAGGCCTGTCCTACAGAAAACACTAAGGTACAATTGGTTTTAATTCCTTTATCAGAGAAATATTTAATTGCTTTTACACCTTCTTTGATCATTGGTACCTTTACGATAATTTGATCGTGAAGTGCTGCGAGCTCTTCTCCTTCTTTTACGATATTTTCAAAATCTGTAGAAATAACCTCGGCACTTACATCCCCAGTTACGATTTCACAGATTTTTTTATAATGATTAATAATATTCTCCTTACCGGTAATTCCCTCTTTTGCCATTAATGAAGGGTTGGTCGTTACACCATCCAAAACCCCTAATTCCTGTGCCTCTCTAATCTGATCGAGGTTAGCGGTGTCAATAAAAAATTTCATATTGCAAGTTTTATAAGTTTATTTTTATTTATTTAAGTGTAAAAATAACACATTAAATACACTTTTTATAATTTATAATGATTCATCAGCATTCTTTCATAAGTCTTATCGGGTAAGATTCTTTTTAAAACAATACTTGCTTTTTGCAAAAGCTCCCCTACCTTGTAATGCCCTTTTGGCGCTTTATCTTTAATAATTTTTAGCACCGCTTTCGCCATCATATCGGGATCCAGACCGGCATCTACATGCTCATCCATCAATTTTAAAGAATCACCATATGGTTCTTTATAAGGAGAATTATCCAAAACCGGAGCATGATATCTTCCAGCAGCGATATTGGTGGCAAAATCACCAGGGGCCACGCAGGTCATTTTTATATTAAACCCTTTCACCTCCATTCTAAAGGCTTCGGTTGCAATTTCCAGCGCTGCCTTAGAAGCCGAATAGATTCCGCGATACGGTAGTCCCATATACCCTGCGATGGATGTTACATTAATTATAAGACCATCATTTTGCTTACGCATTACGGGCAAAACAGCTTTACAAACATTTATAGGACCATAAAAGTTGGTTTCAAAAGCATTACGAATTTCGGGTGTGGGCGTCTCCTCTATCGGACCGGTAATTCCAACCCCGGCATTATTAATTAAAACATCAATTCGCTTTTCTTTTTCTAAAACAAATTTTACCGCTTTAAAGATACTATCTTCATCAGTAACATCTAAATCTATAAGATTAAAATTTGATGATTTTCCGGTAGAATTTCTACTGGTACCGTACACCTTAAAATTTTGTTGATTTAAGTAGTCGCCAATTGCTTTACCAATTCCTGAAGAACCACCGGTAATTAAAACGACTTTATGAGAAAGAGTATCTGTTTTCATAAGGCAAATATGCGATTAATTTTGCTAATTTCCAGATACAAAAAAAGGCAAGCGACCCACATCACACCGCTACGACCGCCTACCCTTGCTGCGTTCCCGCCCTGGGGGATTCAGCAGGAGCTGGTTGTGTGGGACTTGCCGGGTGCAAATATACAATCTTTAGTACTTCTGGCAAGCATTTTTTAAACAGAATTGGTTAATTTAGCCATATAAAATATGACTTTTAAAGATGATGAAATTTAAATCTCTGTTAATCTTAACATTAGCTTTTTTATATTTTTCATGCGGAAGTAATTCTGGCGCTAAAAAATCTCATTTCAGTATAAAAACTGATGAAAATAAGAAGGAATTTCAGCTTGGCGAGCATATTTCAGGGCAAATTGAAAACAAAAAAGAGCTAAGTATCGACTCGGTTATTGTTTATCTGAATGCTGAAAAAGTAATCGCAAAGTCACCTAACTGGTCCTTTGATATTCCGCTTAAAAATCAGCTTTTAGGAAATCAAACTTTAAAAGCCGAAGTATTTTACGAAGGTCAAAAAGATACTACCAATACGTCGATCAAAATTTATAATGATACGCCGCCAAAGGCCTACACCTACGAAATTGTAAATATCTACCCTCACGACCCCAAAGCTTATACCCAGGGATTAGAATTTTTAAATGATACGTTATATGAAAGTACGGGAGAATATGGCGAATCTGATCTTAGAAAAGTAGATCTAAAAACAGGGGAAGTTTTAAAAATGATCGATTTGGATGATTCTGTTTTTGGTGAAGGCTTAACGATTTTTAATGATCAGATTATTTTACTTACCTGGAGGGCTAAAGAAGGCTATATCTATGATCTGGATACCTTCGAGAAAAAAGGGACCTTTAGTTATAATCAAAGTAAAGAAGGCTGGGGGCTTTGTAATGACGGTGAGCATATTTACAAAAGTGACGGCACCGAAAAAATCTGGTTGTTAGATCCCGAAACTTTGGCTGAAAAAGATTATATTCAGATTGCTACCCATAAAAGTATTAATTCTAAAATGAATGAATTGGAATGGGTTGACGGACTTATTTATGCAAACACTTATCAAAAAGATGGTGTAGCAATCATTAATCCTAAAAATGGAGCGATTGTTGGCCTTATTGATTTTAGAGGTTTAAGAAATAAACTGGGTAACGAACAAGATCTTAACGAAGTAAACCATGTTCTTAATGGTATCGCCTATAATCCTCACACTAAACAATTATTTGTAACCGGAAAACACTGGGATAAATTATTCGAGGTTAAAATCGTAGAAAAATAAATGATCACCACGCCCCAGATTTTTGAAATGGAGCTCAAGGTTACCTCAAGTGATCTTGATGAACAAAACCATGTAAATAACGTGCAATATGTGCAATGGATACAGGATGTCGCTAAAGGCCATTGGGAAGATCGCGCATCGGCTTCACAGAAAGAAAAATTCTTTTGGGTTGTGGTTCGGCACGAAATCGATTATAAACAGCAGGCTTTTTTAGACGATCTTATTATACTGCAAACCTATGTAGATGAAATTACGAATGTCACTTCGATAAGGCACGTACTCATTAAAAACAAAAAAAACGATAAAATCTTAGCTAAAGCAAAAACCACCTGGTGCTTAATGAGTCATGACTCTAAACGCCCGGCAAGAATCGATGAAAACATGAAGGTTTTATTTCAGCAAAAATCTAATTAGTAAAATCTCCTTTTATTCATCCAGTTATTCAATAGAAAAATTTCCAATAAAAAGTAAACTGTAAAAAGAGCTGCGGAAATTGCTAAAACATCTGAATTTAAAACACCTATATTGGGCATTTCAAT
Source organism: Zunongwangia sp. L-65 (assembly GCF_056859415.1). NCBI lineage: Bacteria > Pseudomonadati > Bacteroidota > Flavobacteriia > Flavobacteriales > Flavobacteriaceae > Zunongwangia > Zunongwangia sp. L-65. Next base: position 26,134 of record NZ_JBSXOK010000037.1, on the reverse strand, counting down.
AGATAAATTGAAAATAGATTTCATTTTAATCCATTTATCTACTACCAAATCTGAAGCTTCTCCGCCTGAATAAAAATACGGAGAACTTAACAATGTCGCTACAAACGCTGCGATCATCACCCAGCCCTTTTTAGAGATTAATGGCTCGTATTTTATTTTCTTTGCTGAAGTATTTACTCTAGTTGCTTTGGCTATTTCAATTTCAGGAAGATTAGTCATTACCTTATCAGTAAAATCGAAAGAAGGAATTTCCAGGCTGGATTCCTTGAAAATTTTCTTCGTAAATTCGTCTAATTTCTTTTCTTTATTTTCCATAATTCAGCAACATATCATTCGACAACCTTCTCTTCAAAATAACCGCCAGTTGTTTACGGCTTCGGTACAATTTCACTTTTACATTAGCCACAGACAGCTTCATAATTTCAGCAATATCTTTCACTGATTGATCCTCATAATAATGTAAAGTTAGCAAAAAAGCATCATCTTCACTCAGCATATTTATACAGTCCAGAATAGCCGTTTTTCGCTCATTTTCTTCTAAATTATTAATCGCACTATCTAAATCTTCAATTTCGAAACCATCGTAAGCATCTACACTTAACTCCTTAAACTTACGTTTCTTGGCCTTTAGGAAATCGAGACAATTATTATAAGTCACCCGATATATCCAAGTCGAAAATTTTGCCTCTCCTTTAAATTTACTTAAAGATTTATAGATTTTCACAAAACTATCCTGCGCAAGCTCTTCGGCTTCTTCCCTATTTTTCAGCAACCTTAAACACAAAGTAAACACCAAATTTTTATAACGATCTACCAGTACCGAGAATAATTGCTTATCTCCGCCCAGTATTTGATCGATGATTAATTGGTCTTTTTTGATGGTCATTTGATTATAAGACGACAATTGGATAAATCTGGTTACAATAAATTTATTCTTTCTTTTTTTAAATTATTTGTAACCTGTTTTTGTAAAGTATCGTCTTAACTTCAGAAAGCGCTTAAAAATTAGTCATTAATCAAATAAAATTAAAAATATGAATCCTGCTATTATTATATCTATTTCCTTTTTTGCGTGCATCTTTGGTATTTTCTTTCTGTTTTTTCAAACGAGAAATAAGGAACGTCTAGCCCTTATCGAACATGATAAAGATGCTTCAATATTCAAGTTTAGAAAAGATAGATCATCACCGGTTTGGGCTGTAATCTTACTTAATCTATCGCTTGTTTTAATGGGGGTAGGTTTTGGTTTTCTAATAGGAAATTTAATAGAAGCTTATACGGTATTAAACGACGATTTAGGATACATTGCCAGTTTATTCTTTACTCCTGGAGCATTTTTACTTCTAGGGTTCTATCTCACACGAAAACTAAAACTTTAATAATCCCATAAACGAATAAAAAAAGCTACCAAATTGGTAGCTTTTTTTTATTTATATCGTATCTATCGATTAAGCTTTAAATAATGGGCGACCGTGCATTAAAGCATTCACTTCAGATTTCACTTCAGCTAGTTTTGCGTCATTGTTAATATTTTTAATGACTCTGTCGATAAGCTCCACAACTCTTGGCATATCTTCTTCATCCAAACCTCTTGTAGTTACCGCTGCAGTACCAATTCTAATTCCTGAAGTTACAAATGGTGATTTATCATCAAATGGCACCATGTTTTTGTTTACGGTAATATCGGCTTTCGTTAAAGCTTCCTCAGCTTCTTTCCCACTTACTCCTTTATTTCTAAGATCGATAAGCATACAGTGATTATCGGTTCCTCCAGAAATAATTTGATAGTCTTTCTCTACAAAAGCTTCCGCCATTTTTTTGGCATTTTTCTTTACCTGTACGGCATAGTGTAAAAACTCATCGGTTAAAGCCTCTCCAAAAGCTACTGCTTTAGCGGCGATAATATGCTCTAAAGGACCGCCCTGGTTTCCTGGGAAAATGGCACTGTTTAAAAGAGCAGACATTTTCTTGAGATTTCCATTCTTAAGCTTCTCTCCAAAAGGATTATCAAAATCCTTACCCATCATGATAATTCCTCCTCTTGGCCCACGAAGGGTTTTGTGGGTAGTAGAACTTACGATATGACAATGTGGTATAGGATCTCCTATCACTCCTTTAGCAATAAGACCTGCAGGATGCGCGATATCTGCAAATAAAATAGCACCAATACTATCTGCAATTTCTCTAAAACGTTTATAGTCGATCTCACGAGAATAAGCAGAAGCCCCAGCAATAATCATTTTTGGCTTTTCTTTTTCGGCAATCTCGGCAACTTTATCATAGTCTATACGTCCGGTTTCTTTATCGACTCCATAAAACACCGGCTCGTATAATTTTCCTGAAAAGTTTACTGGAGAACCATGGGTTAAATGCCCTCCATGAGAAAGATCAAATCCTAAGAATTTTTCTCCCGGTTTTAAACAAGCCTGAAAAACAGCAGTATTTGCCTGTGAACCCGAATGTGGCTGTACATTGGCATACTCGGCTCCAAAAAGTTCTTTTAAGCGATCGATCGCTAACTGCTCTACTTCATCAACAACCTCACAACCTCCATAATAACGTTTACCGGGATAACCTTCTGCATACTTGTTGGTAAGTACAGATCCGGCAGCTTCCATCACCTGGTCACTAACAAAATTCTCACTTGCAATAAGCTCTAAACCATGCAGTTGACGCTTTTTTTCCTTCTCGATTAAATCAAAAATTATTGTATCTCGTTGCATCTTAAATATTTACGTTAAATATTCATCAAAAGTAATAAATACATTCGGTTAATTACAGGAAAATAATATATTTGAATCAATCAGATTTTAACAAATTTTTATTTTTCTATGTCTATTACTGCAAACGATCCTAAAAGAAAAACCTGGCTGGATATTCCCAAGAACACTGATTTTCCAATTCAGAATATTCCTTTTGGGGTGTTTTTAACCAGAGACGATATCATCACTATCGGAACGAGAATCGGTGACTTTGCTATCGATCTTGGCGCTTTACACCAACTTGGTTATTTTGAAGGTATTCCTTTAACCGATGATATTTTTCTTCAGGATACTTTAAATGATTTTATTTCAGACGGCAAAAAAACCTGGCGTTTGGTGAGAAATCGTATTGCCGAAATTTTTGACGAGAAGAATGACGCATTAAAAAACAATCAGGAGCACCGCAATGTCGTACTATTCACTTTAGATGAAATCGAAATGCAAATGCCGGTACAGGTAGGCGATTATACCGATTTTTATTCCAGTAAAGAGCATGCTACTAATGTGGGGAGTATGTTTAGGGATAAAGAAAATGCACTTTTGCCAAACTGGCTACATATCCCTGTTGGCTATCATGGTAGAAGCTCTTCTATAGTTACCAGTCACATTCCCATTCATCGTCCAAAAGGGCAAACCATGCCTGAAGGGGCTAAAGAACCAGTATTTGGTCCTTCAAAGCAGATCGATTTCGAAATGGAAATGGCTTTTATCACTACAGATGCTAATTTGCTTGGCGAACCTATCCCGGTAGACGAGGCTGAAGATTATATCTTTGGTATGGTGATGTTTAATGACTGGAGTGCTCGTGACATCCAGAAATGGGAGTATGCACCGCTAGGCCCTTTTTTAGCTAAAAATTTTGCCTCTTCTATCTCTCCTTGGATTGTCACCATGGATGCTCTAGAGCCATTTAGAACCAAAGGACCTGAACCGGAAAAAAAATTAATGTCTTATTTAAAATATACCGGAAAGAAAAGTTTTGACATCAACCTTGAGGTATTCTTACAACCTGAAAATGGAGAAGAAAATCTACTATCCAAAACAAACTACAAATATTTGTACTGGAATATGAGTCAGCAACTGGCCCATCACACTATTAACGGATGCCCGGTAAACTCAGGAGATATGATGGCCTCAGGAACCATTTCTGGCCCAACACCAGATACTTATGGAAGTATGTTAGAGCTTTCGTGGCGTGGGGAAAAACCTGTGCAACTAAAAGATGGTAGTCTTCGCAGTTTTATAGAAGATAATGATACCGTAATTATGAAAGGTTACTGCGAAAATGAGAGCATAAGAATTGGTTTTGGTGAAATTAATACCAAAATATTACCTGTTTTCGAACCAAAGAAAAAGTAAGCTATACCTAAATATTGATAATAAAAAAGCTGCCAGATCATGGCAGCTTTTTTATTTTATACTCGACTATAACTTCTAAATCCCCTCGACTCACGCATTGCCGCTTCCGCAGCTTTCTTTTCGTCAATGCTACCGCCATTCTTTCGATCTTCGGGCAAAATAGCTTCACTGTGATCCTGGAACTCTCGTTTTTGTCTTTCAGTTTCCTGACCCTTTTTGATGGCTTCCCATCTTCTTTCGAGTTCTTTAAAATCTATCTCTTTATCCATAACTTTAATTAATCTTTTTCTCTGGATCAAAATTACAAATAGCCATATATTTCACCAGATTGATTAATAATCTTTAACAAAGGTTTCTAAATTTAATTTAAAAAAATAAAATATTCAAATTCTATAAAAATTCTTTAAGATTCTCTACATCTATATCCTGATGAGAACTATGATGAACTACTTTTTTTTGTTGAAATAAAATAAGCTGAGGACTCTCATGCCTTACATTAAAACGCTTGGCTATTTCATTAGAAATATCTCGATAACTCAACAAATCCAGAAAATAAAGATCAACTGGAGCTTCTTTAGGAAGGTCGTAAGAATTTTCAAATTGTCTTAACACCATCTTACTAATACCACAACGCGTAGAATGTTTTAAAACCCCTACAAGATGCTGCTCAGACTGCTGCATAGCTTCCTCTAATTGCGTCACTTCAACTAAAGGAATCCAATTAATTTTAGATTCATTTTTCGATTCCTTTTCTCCACCAAACATTTTATCAAAAATTCCCATATTTCAATTTTTTTGCAAAGATACAGCTTAAAATCAGATGATTATTCCACAATATAAGATTTTCAATATAAACACAAAAACCGCCGATTTGTCTTTAAATTTTTTAAAAACAATGCCATTTTGTCTAATTATTCGGAAGGTATAGCATTTGCTATTTAGAATTTAAAAAAATATAAAACAAAATGAACTTTAATAATTTCACCATAAAATCACAGGAGGCGATCCAGCAGGCACAACAGCTTGCTCAGGAGATGGGCCATCAGCAAATTGAAAACGAACATTTGTTCAAAGCGATTACTACGGTAGACGAAAATGTAACACCATTTTTGCTAAAAAAACTGAACATTAACGTTAATCTTTTTAATCAAATTCTGGACAATACCCTTCAGAGTTTCCCTAAAGTTAGCGGCGGCGATATCATCTTGAGTCGGGAAGCCGGTAAAACGGTAAACGAAGCATCGGGTATTGCTAAGAAAATGAACGATGAATATGTTTCTATTGAACATTTAATATTAGCGATATTTAAGTCTTCAAGTAAAGTAGCGCAAATCTTAAAAGATCAGGGAGCTACAGAAAAAGGCTTAAAAGCAGCCATCGAAGAATTAAGAAAAGGAGATCGCGTAACTTCACAAAGCGCTGAAGAAACCTACAATTCCTTAAACAAATATGCAAAAAACCTTAACCATCTAGCCGAAACCGGAAAACTGGATCCGGTGATTGGCAGGGATGAAGAAATACGCCGAATTTTACAAATCTTATCCCGAAGAACCAAAAACAATCCCATGTTGGTAGGTGAACCGGGGACCGGTAAAACGGCGATTGCTGAAGGTTTAGCACATCGAATTGTAGCTGGTGACGTACCAGAAAACTTAAAAGAAAAACAAATATTTTCTTTAGATATGGGGGCATTAATTGCCGGAGCTAAATTTAAAGGAGAATTTGAAGAAAGATTAAAAGCGGTAATAAAAGAGGTAACCGGTAGCGATGGTAATATCGTATTATTTATTGACGAGATCCACACGCTTGTTGGGGCCGGTGGTGGCCAGGGGGCTATGGATGCTGCGAATATTCTAAAACCTGCTTTAGCTCGTGGAGAACTAAGAGCCATTGGAGCTACCACTTTAGATGAATATCAGAAGTATTTTGAAAAAGATAAAGCTTTAGAGCGACGCTTTCAGAAAGTGATGGTAGAAGAACCAGATACCGAAAGTGCAATCTCCATTCTTAGAGGTATTAAAGATAAATACGAGCAACACCATAAAGTAAGGATTAAAGATGAGGCAATTATTGCCGCGGTAGAATTATCGCAACGTTATATTACCAACCGTTTTTTACCTGATAAGGCCATCGACCTAATGGATGAAGCGGCATCTAAACTTCGTATGGAAATTAACTCTAAACCGGAAGAGTTAGATGTGCTGGACCGTAAGATCATGCAACTTGAAATTGAGATCGAAGCTATTAAGCGCGAAAAAGATGAAGCGAAATTAAAATCTTTACGGGCAGATTTAGCGAATCTTAAAGAAGAACGTAATGAAATCCACGCACAATGGAAAAACGAAAAAGAAGTTGTCGATAATATCCAGGGTGCGAAAGCTGAAATCGAGGAATATAAGCTGGAAGCCGAACGAGCCGAACGTGAAGGCGACTATGGGAAAGTAGCCGAATTACGTTATGGTAAAATAAAAGAAGCTCAGGAAAAACTGGAACGTCTTCAAAAAGAAGTTAAGGAAAGAGAAAGCGGTAAGTCTTTAATTCAGGAGGAAGTTACCAATGATGATATCGCTGAAGTAGTTGCGAAATGGACCGGTATTCCGGTAACTAAAATGCTGCAAAGCGAGCGGGAGAAATTGCTTCGATTAGAAGAAGAACTGCACCGCCGTGTAGTAGGACAGGAAGAAGCAATCGTGGCGGTAAGCGATGCTGTACGTAGAAGCCGCGCCGGATTACAGGATCAAAATCGACCCATTGGATCTTTCTTATTCCTGGGAACCACAGGTGTGGGTAAAACCGAATTAGCGAAAGCACTGGCCGAATATTTATTCGATGATGAATCGGCAATGACCAGAATCGACATGAGTGAATATCAGGAGCGCCACTCGGTAAGCCGATTAGTGGGTGCACCTCCGGGATACGTTGGCTATGATGAAGGCGGACAGTTAACCGAAGCGGTGAGACGTAAACCTTATTCAGTGGTACTTTTGGATGAGATCGAAAAAGCGCATCCAGACACTTTCAATATCCTTTTACAGGTATTGGATGAAGGCCGACTAACAGACAATAAAGGACGCCTGGCTGATTTTAAGAATACAATCATCATTATGACTTCTAATATGGGAAGCCAGATTATCCAGGATAAATTTGAGGCTATTCAGGATATTGAAACAGCGATGGAAGCAGCCAAAACTGAAGTACTTGCTTTACTAAAACAAAGTGTACGACCAGAATTTATAAACCGTATCGATGACATTGTGATGTTCTCACCTTTAACCCAGAAAGACATTAAACGAATTGTCGATCTGCAATTAAAGGGAGTAAAGAAAATGCTAGCCAAACAGAATATTGTTTTAGATGCTACAGAGCAGGCACTGGCATTCTTAGCTAAACGCGGTTTCGACCCACAATTTGGTGCAAGACCGGTAAAGAGAACGGTACAAAAAGAAGTATTGAATAAATTATCGAAAGAAATCCTTTCTGGTCATATTCATACCGATAGTATCATCCTGTTAGATGAATTTGATGACCACTTGGTATTTAGAAATCAGGAAGAATTGAAAGCATCTGAATAAAAAACAGGAGAAAGATGAATTAAAAAAGAAGTCGCTAAGCTTAGTAATAAAACTGCTTAGCGACTTTTTTTATTTGTTACTCACTCCAAAATTTTCAAAGTAAACAAGCGCCTGATTAAAATCTTCTAGGGTATTAAAAAGAAAACCATTTTACAATTTTAAGACTTCGAGGTGTTGTGATAATCATCAAGTTCCGGGCACATAGTATTTAGCTGTTACAATAAAAAGAGTGCTATTTTTAGCTGCTATCGATACTTATGATATTACGAAAATCTCATCTACATAATTTCTATGCTTCCTTTACCTTCTCTAACTACTTCAGGTTGATCTGTTGTTAAGTCGATTACCGTACTTGGTATGTTATCACCATAACCACCATCAATCACGATATCTACCAGATTATCCCATTTTTCCTGAATTAACTCAGGATCTGTGGTATATTCTATCACCTCATCTTCATCTCTTATAGAGGTAGAAACGATAGGATTACCAAGCTCTGCTACGATAGCTCTACAAATATTGTTATCGGGAACTCTTATACCTACCGTTTTCTTTTTCTTAAATACCGTAGGCAGATTATTATTTCCCGGCAGGATAAAAGTATAAGGACCAGGTAAACAACGTTTCAATATTTTAAAAGTCGAGGTATCGATTTGCTTTACATAATCTGAAAGATTACTAAGATCGTGACAAATAAAACTAAAATTGGCTTTTTCTAGTTTGACTCCTTTAATTTGAGCGATCTTTTCTAACGCCGAATTATTGGTGATATCACAACCCAACCCATACACGGTATCGGTAGGGTAAATAACTAGTCCGCCATTTCGAAGGGTTTTTACCACTTTGGTAATTTCACGCGGATTTGGATTTTCGTTATAAATACGAATAATTTCTGCCATTTTTAATCAGCTTTTTCAACTTCTTTTTCTAGCTTAAGGACGTTACTACCGTCTTCCTGCTCGATATAAAGGGCTTTATTTCCCTGTTCTCCTTTACGGGTAATTTTACTTCCATCAATAGTTTTTGTCACTTCCTTGGTATAAGTTTCAGTTACTTTACCGGTGGCGGTGCCATTACCCCATTCCCACTTAACCTTACTTCCTTTCTGAATCATCTTTTTCTTTTGAAGATAAAAAGAAAGCCGCATTTGGCGAATCTGAATAACACAAGTTTAACTCGAAAACTAGATACTGGAGTAATTAACTAATCATTAAAAGAAGTAAAGTTAGAATAAAGCAAAGAATTTTCAAGCCAAAGATCATAATGAAGTTAGCCTAAAGTTCTATTCTAAACATTAATAACCTATTGTGTCTTAATTAAAGAAGTAAATAGAAATTTAATCCCTAAACGAACTGGCTAATCTATTTACAAAAGAGATTACTGCACCAAAAGAAGCTATACCACAAAAAATAAGAATAGCCGCAAGTACTTTACCTATATTGGTCACCGGATATAAATCTCCATAACCTACCGTTGTAATTGTCACAAAACTCCACCATAGGGCATCTTCAGCAGTTTTAATGTTGCCTACGTCTTTTTCTATATACAGTACTGCGGTTGTACATAGCACTAAAGTGATAAAGGCAGAAAATACTATAAACCCATAAAGCGATGTTGCTTTGTTCTTTTTTATGAAAATGATCAATAATTTTATTGATTTTATGATTCGCAGCACCCTAAAAATCCTAAAAACCCTGATAAACCTGAATTGGTAAATAATCGGTATGGAAGACAAGAGATCAAGCCATCCAACAGTATAGAAGTATTTCCATTTACTTTTAGCAACAAACAACTGTGAAAAAAAATCGCACAGAAAAACTATACACAGTAGAAAATCAAAATAGCCAATGAGTTTATATAATTCTGATTCGACCGGAATAAAAAATGTTATGGATAGCAGAACTATGCTAAATATTGAAAGAAGACTTACAATAATATTTGCTATGACCATTTATTACTTCAGTATATTCAATTTAGCGAATCTTAGCAATAGTTTTTTGATGCCTCCATTTTCAAAATCGATTTCGGCTTTTTTATCCTGGCCAACACCTTCTATCCCCAAAACTTTTCCTTTACCAAAACGCATATGTTCTACCTCGTTCCCAACGTCAAGTTGAATAGCATTTGAGGCTTTCTCGGGCTCTGAAGCTGCCGGTCTTAACTTTCTTAGCTTTCTTAGCTGTTCTTCAGTTGGCTTATGCGCAGGTGGAGTTCCTGCTTTTGGTTTGGTTTGGCGTAATTTAGATTTATCAACTTCGTCGCCAAAAATATCTGTATTGATAAGCGGCTTATATTTATAATCATCCTGCGGAATCATATAATCCAAATACTTATCATCGATTTCCTCAATAAACCGGCTTGGTTCGGCATCTACTAATTTCCCCCAACGATATCGGCTTTGCGTATAGGTTAAAAACGCCTGTTTCTCTGCTCTGGTCACTGCAACATAGAATAAACGGCGTTCTTCTTCCAACTCAGATCGAGTATTCATACTCATTGCCGAAGGAAACAGATCTTCTTCCATTCCAACAATATAGACATAAGGGAACTCTAATCCTTTCGCCAGGTGAATGGTCATTAGCGCTACACGATCTTCATCTTCGGTATCCTTATCCATATCTGTTGCCAACGCCACATCTTCTAAAAATTCAGCTATCGATCCATTAGCATCAGCCAACTCTTTTTGTTCTTCAACAAAATCTTTAATCCCGTTTAATAATTCTTCAATATTTTCAATTCTGGCAATTCCTTCAGGTGTGCCATCCTTTTTTAATTCCTGCACCAGTCCGGTTTTCTTGGTAACCGTATCAGCAACCGTAAAAGCATCGGCATTCTGCGCCAAAATTGTAAAATGTTTGATCATATTTACAAAATTATCCAGCTTGGTACGTGTGCTTTTAGTGATCTTAAGTTCGGGAAGGTGATCCAGATTTTCCAAAACCTCAAAGATCGATTTCCCATATTTATTGGCAGCGATACTCAACCTATCCATGGTTGTTGCTCCAATACCCCGGGCAGGATAATTAATCACCCGCTTCAAGGCTTCCTCATCTTTTGGATTAATCAATAAACGTAAATAGGACAGAACGTCCTTTATTTCTTTACGCTGGTAAAAAGATAAACCTCCATAAATTCGATAGGGAATATCTTTCTTTCGCAGAGCATCTTCCATTGCCCTACTTTGTGCATTGGTTCGATACAAAATTGCAAAATCGCCATTAGCCATTTGCTGTTGCATCTTATTCTCAAAAATCGAACTCGCTACAAATCGGCCTTCTTCACCATCGGTTAATAATCGGTTTACCACTATTTTTGGACCATCATCATTTGCTGTCCAAACCACTTTGTCAAGTTTGGTTTGGTTTTTATCGATTATTGAGTTTGCAGCATTAACAATATTTCCGGTAGAGCGGTAATTTTGTTCTAAACGGTACATTTCAACTCCATCGTAATCTTTCTGGAAATTCAGGATATTATTAATATTGGCACCGCGGAAAGCATAGATACTTTGTGCATCGTCCCCAACCACACAAATATTCTGAAATTTGTCAGACAGGGCTTTTACAATTAAATACTGTGAGTGATTGGTATCCTGATACTCATCTACCAGAATATAGCGAAAACGATTCTGGTATTTTTGAAGCACTTCAGGAAAACGGTTTAAAAGCTCATTGGTTTTTAGCAATAAATCATCAAAATCCATCGCCCCGGCTTTAAAACAACGCTGCACATATTCCTGATAAATATCGCCCATTCTCGGCTTTTTGCTCATTGCATCGGCCTCCATCAATTCTGGATTGTTAAAATAGGCTTTTACGGTAATCAAACTGTTTTTATAAGACGAAATACGGCTATAAACCTGTTTATACTTATAAACATCTTTATCAAGCTGCATATCTTTGATGATCGCCCTAATCACACTTTGCGAATCCTGAGTATCATAGATTGTAAAATTAGAAGGGTAACCTAATTTATCTGCCTCAAAGCGCAAAATCTTGGCAAAAACTGAATGAAATGTTCCCATCCACAGATTCTTGGCTTCACTTCTACCCACAATCTGTGAAATACGGTGCTGCATCTCACGCGCCGCTTTATTAGTAAAGGTTAAAGCTAGAATATTAAAGGCATCGATCCCTTTACTCATCATGTATGCGATCCTATAGGTAAGTACCCGGGTTTTACCAGAACCTGCTCCGGCAATTACGATCATAGGACCATCAATCTGCAATGTTGGCGCCCTTTGGGCGTCGTTTAATTCGGCTAAATAAGCTTCCAATTTCCTTCAAATTTTAAAAGGGTGAATTTAACCAAAATCAATCAATTTCTAAACCCAGCCTGTTAATACTTTTAAACAGTGGTAAGCGAATTTCAAATAGTTTATATTTTTTAGTATTTTTAAGAAAACTACAGTTTAAATAAATACAACCATCATTTTTAACACATTTCTATGAAGAAAATTTACTACCTACCCCTTATTCTATTTTCAATTTTCGGTTATGGTCAGCAAATGGATGCCGATCTTAAAAAAGATATCGCTAACGTAGAAGAAAAAGTCATTGAATGGCGAAGGGATTTTCATGAACATCCCGAGCTATCAAATCGCGAATTTGAAACCGCCGAAAAAATCGCAAAACATTTAAAAAATCTAGGTTTGAAGGTCGAGACCGAAGTTGCCAAAACCGGAGTCGTAGCTCTACTTAAAGGGGACCATCCCGGCAAAGTTGTGGCTTTAAGAGCTGATATAGATGCTTTACCAGTGACCGAAAGAAACGAGCTTCCTTTCAAATCTGAAGTTACTACCGAGTTTTTAGGTTCGCAAACCGGTGTAATGCACGCCTGCGGCCATGATACACATACCGCTATTTTAATGGGTACCGCTGAAGTTTTAGCCAAGCACAAGGATAAAATTCATGGAACCATAAAATTTATTTTTCAACCGGCTGAAGAAGGACCACCGCCTGGAGAAGAAGGTGGTGCTAAATTGATGATTAAAGAGGGGGTGTTAAAAAGCCCTGATGTGGATGCCATTTTTGGTTTGCATATCAATTCAGAAACTCCCGTGGGCACCATCCGGTATAAGCCTGAAGGTACAATGGCAGCAGTAGAACGTTTTGTTATTACGGTAAAAGGAAAGCAAACACACGGCTCGCAACCCTGGAGCGGAACCGATCCTATTCTTATTTCAGCAAAAATTATCGATGGTTTACAAACCATTATTAGCAGAGATTCTAAACTGATCGATGCCGCCGCCGTGATTACCGTAGGAAAAATCACCAGTGGAGTACGTTTTAATATTATTCCTGAAAGTGCTGAAATGATTGGAACAGTGAGGACTTTAGAACCAAAAATGCGAGAAAAAATTCTAACCCGAATGAAGGAAATGGTTCCTAAACTTGCTGAAGCTTATGGCGGAGAAGCTACTATAGAACTACAAAATAACACCGCAGTAACCTTTAATGATGTTGCTTTAACCAACCAAATGCTACCAAGTCTGCAAAAAGTAGCCGGAGAAGATCATGTAGAACTGGTTAAAGCCACCACCGGTGGGGAAGATTTTTCGTATTTTCAGGAAGAAGTTCCCGGATTATATTTTTTCCTGGGCGGGCAACCTTTGGATAGTAAGGAACCGGCACCACATCATACTCCCGATTTTTTTATTGATGAAAGTGGCTTATTGCTTGGAGTAAAGGCTATGACTCAATTGGCTTTGGATTACCTTGATCCTCCAAAATAAAGCGACGGCATTCTATAAAATTAATAAGGTACTTTTTCGTTAACTTTGACGTTTAACTAAGAAAAAGTACCTTTCAATTTTTAGAACGAACCAGCATGAGCGATACCGATTTATTGCAACTACTTTATAATATCCTACCAGCATTAATTGTTGCAGGTGTGTCCTTTTATTTTTTTAAAACTTTTTCTGAAAACGAAAATCGGAGACGTCGATTTTTATTACATCAGGAAAATCAAAAAACAGCACTACCTTTAAAGCTCCAGGCTTATGAAAGAATGGCTTTATTTCTGGAGCGTATTTCTCCCGGGAATTTATTGATAAGGATTAAACCTGAATCTTCAGATAAAATTCAGTATTCCAACACTTTGGTTACCGCCATCGACCAGGAATTCGAACATAATTTAGCGCAACAGATTTATATTTCTAATGAATGCTGGAATTATATAAAAACAGCTAAAAATGCTACTATTTCATTAATTCGACAGTCGGCTGCCGATAACACAGTAGAAAATGCAGCGATGCTGCAGGAAAAGGTTCTCACCATTTTAATGGATGAAGACGCCCCTACCATTGCTGCACTAACCTATGTAAAAAATGAGGTTAAGGAAATTATGTAGTATAGTTTAGGTTTTCTAGCAATTAGCTTTTAGCTAAAAAATGCTTCCTAAAATCTGCAATTTAAATTTTTGGTTTTTAAAAGTTTACGATTAAAGGTTTACAAAAAGCTATCAAAAATTCATTAATTTAGGGTATGGATATTTTACTGATTATCGCTGTAATTTTAATCCTTTTGCTATGGTTTTGGGCCATCTGGGATGTTTCGAGATCTCGATTCGAAAATACTTATTTAAAACTGGCATGGCTGCTAGCCGTGCTCTTATTTCCTGTATTAGGATCAATATTTTATTTTCAGCTCAAGAAAAATTTCACCATAAAAGAACGAAAATTCAAACCAGATTTTAGTAAGGCTAAGCCGAATTAATAAATCTTTGTTTTCTAAAATTAGATAGAACAATAAAAAAAGAGAAACAACTCAGAAACCAAAAGAAAGGACTAATATTTTATTACTAGGATTGAGCTTTTTAGTTTTTTACACTATTTTTTCTAATTGGGATTATTTGAACAATTTAATTGCGAGTTTATTTTAGTTGCTTAGAAATTGGTATTCAGCTATCAGTTAGCTTCAAAAGCCTTGTCATTTCGAGCGAGGTACGAGTCGAGAAATCTCAATTTCGAAATCAATCTGCAAAAAAAACCTCTCCACTACGGTCGAGATGACAGCACCCGGTTTATTACTTTCCCTTCTTCTATTGAAATCTATTGATTATTTCTCGTAAATCTGACCTTCACAAGCATAGGATAACATACATTGAGGTCATTTCGACCCTGCCTCGCCGGCAGGCAGGTGAAGCCTAGGGTAATGGAGAACAGAGTTCAATGTTCAAAAAATTTAAGGTTTAAAGTTGTTTATTCTTGATTTTCCCATCAAGACATTCTTAAATTATCTTATTTCTCAAGTCTACCTTTTCTCTCATCTAAATACTCACTACTAAAATCTAGCTTCCATCACAACTCAACTTTGGTCTTTTTGGTGTTTTCTTTATCTTCTTTTACCTTGGTAGCGGCATAATCATAACCCTGCTTCCACCACTTTGTCATTAATTTTTTATTGAAGACCAGTGAATTTTCGGTAAGTTTTGTGGGAGTGTAATAAATATTCAGTTTTACATTTTTATTCAGTGCTGCCAGTTTTCCTTCAATCACATCGTGATATTCTACCTGATCGAGCACGAAACTGTATAAATTGAGCATTAAACTAAAAGGATTTTTACCCAGCACCTTGTTATATTCCATATTTTCAGCTTCTAAAATTATGGCATCTACCTCGGTAGCGCCACGTTTTATAGCTTCTCGAATGGGCACTACACATCCTAAACCTCCATCGGCATATTCAAATCCGTTTTTTTTAGCCAGGCTCATAAACGGAATATAGTTACAGGAAATCCAAATCCATTCGCAAAAATCCTCATATGAGAAATCATGAATCGATTTATATTCTACCCTATTTTTAGATAAATTAGAAACGGTTACCACAACATCCCCTACTTTATCCTTTAAGTTTTTAAAATTTTCATTTGAAAAATTACGCCTAATATGCTTTAAAAGATTTTTGCTTTCTCCAAAAGTGCGCTTCTTTTTTAAAAACTGCCAAAACATGTTAAAGTAGTTGATCGTGACATATTCCCGGCCTTCTTTTTTCTTTACTATAAAGGGATTTAAACTGAAGATTTTACGCTGATTCACATTGGTATACAGCTCGTAAACTTTTTCTATGTTACCGGCCGCAAGATGCGGAATTAGAAGGCTACCGGTGGATGTACCTAAAAAAAGATCATACTTCTTCTTTTCGGCTTCCATTAAATACTGGGCTACTCCGCCTGCAAATGCTCCTTTACTGCCGCCGCCCGAAATCACCAATGCTCGCATTAAACTTCGATTTGGTTTAATTCTTCACTCTTAAGTTTTGCGTAATTGAATCCGCTTTTCCACCATCGCTTCATCTTCTCTTCTTCAAAAATAAGAGAATTCGTGGTTAAAACTGTGGGAGTATAATAAAAATTAATAATTACATCCTTATTCGCCGCAGCGAACTTCCCTATTCTAATATTTTGATTTTCAACCCTATCTGTTATAAAATTAAATAAGTTGGTAATCAAGCCGAAAACATTTTTAGAAGGCATTCGGTTTAAATGACTTACTTCAGTTTTCAAAATAATGGCGTCTATTTCTGTGGCGCCACGTTTCACAGCCTCTTCGATGGGTACCATTGATCCAAATCCGCCATCGGCATACTCACAACCATCTTTTTGTACTAAACTCATGAATGGCGTGTAATTACAGGAGATCCAAATCCACTCCACAAAATCCTGATAATCAAAATCTTTAATAGATTTATACTCCACATCATTTAAAGATAAATTTGAAACGGTCACTAAAATATCTTTTTCTGAGGCCTTTAATTGCTGAAATTCTTCTTTTGAAAATGTATTTAAAATTAATTTTTTAAGATTTTTGCTTTCACCAAAGGTCTTTTTACCCTGTAAAAAATTACGTATTACATTAAAGTGATTAATACTAATATGGTCTACGCCGTGTTTATGTTTAATTAAAAATGGACGGTTATTAAAAATACTTGATTCGTTTACTGAAGTATACACCTTCCTTATCTTCTCTACTTCCTTTAGGGCTAAATGAGAAATTAGTAAACTTCCGGTAGACGTACCCACATATAAATCGTAATCTCGTTTTTTTTCTTCAATTAAATACTGTGCCACACCACCTCCAAAAGCACCTTTACTGCCACCACCCGAGATCACTAATGCCTTCATATATGTATAAAGTTATTTAGAAAATTGAGATTGCAAATATTCTTGTTCTGTTTTAGGAAGCGAATCTGATAATTGCTGGAATTTTTCCAAATATTTTTCATGTGTTAATAACTCCTTTAGCAATTGCCTGCAAAAATCTCTAAATCGATAGGCATAGTGCTGTGTTCCTTGCATGAGATCTTTTAAATTCTGATCTGAAAATGCATCGATCTGAAATAAATAACTGAAGGCATTTTGTCGAATTTCCATAGGATATTTTGTTTGGGTATATCCAGAAAGCTCTGCATAATTCGTCTGACTATTACCGGCATCATATTCTGGTGTTACCAAGTTAAGGGTTAACCAAAGCATTCTCACGTTCTTGTCATAAAAGCCCTGGATATTCCTGGTCTTGCTTAAATACTTAGCGCGATCCATGGGGAAATTAGTCCAAAGCGTCATTAGGGCGTATTCTTTTGTTAAGTAAGAATCATCATTCAATAAATTTTCAAACTCTGATTTTAAAGGTTGCGGAATTTCTTTCACACTAGATGCAATAGCCTGTCTTACAAAAATGTTCCCGGTTTCAAAAGCTTTTTTATACAAATCTAAGGCTTCCTGGGCAGTGGTTCCCTGTAGCTGCATAACGGCTTCCTGGCCTACATAATCGTTAACTGGAAAATCCAGCGCGCCATTTAAAATATTATATTTTGTACCCACACTTTGTTCCCTAACTGCAGCAACGTCTAAATATTTTCTAATAAATGCTGATTTTTCCAAAGAATTTAATGCTGCGTTTGCTTTAAAAGCCGATTGTTCTAACCAATCTTTTTTAAACTGTGATAACTCCTGCCCACTTGCATTCTCCATTACTTTCAGAAAATCTTCTGTAGAAACATTCTTAAAACTATATAATTCCAAATAGTTTTTTATCCCGATTTTAAAAGCTTCGTTTCCCAATTGTTCTCGCAAAATGTGTAAGGCCCATGCTCCTTTCTGGTAAAATGTAAGCGAACTGGCTTTAGGGTTAAGTAAGGCTTCCCCTTCACCGCGATCACTGAGTTTTTTTAACTGCTCGGCAGTTTCATATAACTTCCAATAATAATAGTCTTCACCAAAAATCTGCTTTTCGGCTAATAACGCGTAATACGTGGCAAAACCTTCCTGCAACCAATGATGCTTTCCTTCAGTCTCGGTAACCAGATCGCCAAACCACTGGTGTGCCAGTTCGTGTGCGTTAATATTTACATAATTACGATCTTTAAAGCCAATACTATCTGTAAGCATAGATTCAGAAAAAATAGTAGTCCCCGTATTTTCCATTCCTCCATAAAGAAAATCCTCTACCGGAATTTGCTTATAATTTTGCCAGGGAAAAGCTACCCCAATCTCATCTACTAAAAAGTCGAATATTTGCTTTGAATATCGATAAGTAGGTTCTACCAGATTTTTATCCTTTGGCTCATAAAATAAAGAAATAGGGACTCCGCCAGCACTTTGTAATTCTTTACTTTTATAATTTCCGGCAACGACTGCCACCAGATAACTACTCATAGGGTTTTGCATGCTAAAGCTCCATTGCTTAATCGAATCATTTAGCATTGTTTCGCTTTCCAATTTTCCGTTAGCAATAACCTGATAGTCCTTTTTAAAATTGATTTTTAAATTAAAAATCGTCTTTTCTCTCATATCATCAAAACTTGGTAACCAATGCGAGGTGTACCGCCCCTGTCCCTGTGTCCAAACCTGCTTGCTTATTTCTTCTGTATTTCCTAGATCCCAATTAATAAAATACATGGTTTGCTTTGGTGAGCCAGAATACTTTAGCTGCAGTGTATTTTCCTTAGAAGGTGATAGTTTCTTTTGAATCCAAATTTTGTCTTTAGCTAAGCGAAAATCAGCTTCTTTTCCATTTACTTTTACTTCTTTAAAGCTCATATCTTCAGCATCTATGAAAATAGAATCTACCGATTCTAGTACTTCAAAAGAATAGTTAACATCCCCATCAATTTTGGCCGATTCGGGATAAATACTTACTTCCGCATTTACCGTTTTAAAATCTACAAATTCGATTTGATTCTCAGGAGAGATCGATTGTGCTATCGCTAAATAGGCATTTAAAAATAAAAGTGGAAAAAATATGTTCTTCATTATTAAAAACTGTCGTTTTTGGTACTGCCAAATTACAAAATTTAATGCCAGAGGATTCGCTTATTACCGAATCTTTCGGCTTTGATTCGCAATTCTTAAAAAGAAATAGCATAAAATGTGCCTGAAATAATTCTAAAATTACGCATTTTAATATCTTCGTTTTTATGAATCCTAATATTCTTCAAACTCCGATTGATTATTTAAAAGGCGTAGGACCTAACCGCGCCGATGTCCTACGGAAAGAACTAGGGATTCACACCTATCAGGATCTGGTGAATTTTTTCCCTAACCGCTACCTGGATAAAACCCGGTTTTATAAGATTGCTGAATTACAACGCAACTCGGCTGAAGTACAAGTGGTAGGAAAAATCACTCATATTAAAACTGTTGAACAAAAACGCGGCAAACGCCTGGTTGCTGATTTTGTGGATGAAACCGGACGTATGGAACTGGTTTGGTTTAGAGGCCATAAATGGGTCCGTGAAAACCTGAAGCTCAATACTCCATATGTGGTTTTTGGAAAAACCAACTGGTTTAATGGAATGTTCAGCATGCCGCATCCCGAGATGGACACGCTGGCCGACTTTAAAAAGCAATTACGTGCGGCAATGCAACCTATTTATCCGTCTACCGAATTATTACAAAAAAAAGGGATTACCAATCGCGTGGTGAATAAAATGTTACAACAGCTTTTTGTGGAAACCAAAGCACGATTTTTTGACACCTTAAACGAAGAAATTAGAAACGAATTTAGGTTAATATCAAAAGCTGAGGCCCTTTTTAATATTCATTTTCCTAAAAATGCCGAGTTACTTGCGAAAGCGCAATTTCGTTTAAAGTTTGAAGAGCTTTTCTACATTCAGTTGCAATTACTACTAAAAAACCAGCTTCGAAAACAAAAAATAAAAGGTTTTGTTTTTGGCGAAATTGGTGAATATTTTAGTGGGTTTTATAAAAATCATTTGCCCTTTGATCTTACCGGCGCACAAAAAAGAGTGATCAAAGAAATTAGGGCAGATCTGGGAACAGGCGCCCAAATGAACCGATTATTACAGGGTGATGTAGGTTCAGGAAAAACCATTGTGGCTTTAATGAGCATGCTTATTGCCATCGATAATAATTTTCAGGCCTGTTTAATGGCGCCTACAGAGATTTTAGCGATTCAGCATTATCAGGGATTAGTAGAATTGTGTGAAAAAATGGAACTTTCTATTTATTTGCTTACCGGATCATCTAAAAAAGCACATCGCCGCGAACTACACGAAAAACTGGAAAATGGTGAGATCGACATTCTTATCGGCACACATGCTCTTTTAGAAGACAAGGTGAAGTTCCATAATCTGGGCCTGGCAATCATCGACGAGCAACATCGTTTTGGTGTAGCGCAACGGGCCAAATTGTGGCGAAAAAATAAGATTCCACCTCATATTTTGGTGATGACGGCTACTCCCATTCCTCGTACTTTAGCGATGAGTTTATATGGAGATTTGGATATCTCAGTAATCGACGAATTACCGCCGGGAAGAAAACCGATTAGAACCGTGCATCGTTTTGATAGTAACCGATTAAAGGTATTCCGTTTCCTAAAAGAAGAAATCGATAAAGGCCGACAGGTTTATGTGGTCTATCCATTAATTCAAGAATCTGAAAAAATGGATTATAAAGATTTAATGGATGGTTACGAAAGTATTGCCCGTGAATTTCCTGATTTTCAAATTTCGATCGTACACGGCCAGATGAAACCTGAAGATAAAGACTATGAAATGCAGCGTTTTGCTGAAGGCAAGACCGAAATCATGGTGGCAACAACAGTGATTGAAGTTGGTGTAAATGTACCCAATGCCAGTGTAATGGTGATAGAAAGTGCCGAGCGATTTGGCCTTTCACAATTACACCAGCTTCGTGGACGTGTTGGGCGTGGTGCCGAGCAGAGTTATTGCATTTTAATGACCGGCCATAAATTATCTAACGATAGTAAAACCCGTCTGGAAACCATGACCGCTACCAATGATGGTTTCCAGATTGCGGAAGTCGATTTAAAACTACGTGGCCCTGGGGATATCATGGGCACGCAGCAAAGCGGCGTACTCAACCTTAAAATTGCCGATATTGTAAAGGATAATGATCTCTTAAAAACCGCTCGTCACGTTGCTCAAAAAGTACTTAAAGAAGATCCAAAACTGGCTTTAGAAAAGAATAAAGTATTGCGCTTTACTTACGGGCAACTAGCCAAGCATCAAAACATTTGGAATTATATTTCCTGATTCCCGAAAACTTCTAAAAATCTATGTGAATTTTACAAACCTTAGATTATGCCAAAATAATTGGTAATACTATCTTTGTAGATTGTAAAATTACTTAGATGAAGATTTCATACAACTGGTTAAAACAATTTATAAAGCTACCTGAAAATGCCGAAAAAACCGGCGAATTACTAACCGATCTTGGTTTAGAGGTTGAAGGGATTCATAGTTTTCAAAGTGTAAAAGGTGGTTTAGAAGGTATTGTGGTGGGACATGTACTTAGTTGCGAAAAACATCCAAATGCCGATAAACTTAACCTTACCAAAGTAAATATTGGTAATGGCGAAGAAGTACAAATTGTATGCGGCGCCCCTAATATCGCTGCCGGGCAAAAAGTTCCGGTTGCAACCATAGGTACTGTTCTTTATGATGAGAAAGGTGAAGAATGGCAGATCAAAAAAGGAAAGATTAGAGGTGAAAGTAGTTTCGGGATGATCTGTTCTGAAAAAGAAATTGGTATTGGTAGTAGTCACGAAGGAATTATGGTGATGAAAGACGACCTGATCCCAGGCACACCTGTTGCTGAAATTTTTGAAGTTGAAAATGATAAAGTTTTTGAAATTGGTTTAACCCCAAACCGTGCAGATGCGATGGGACATTGGGGAGTCGCCAGAGACTTAAAAGCGGGTTACCAGCAACAAAGTAAAAGTTTAGAACTAATCACTCCATCGGTAAGTAATTTTCATGTAGACAGCCGTAGTTTAAGAATACCCATTTTTGTAGAAGACTCTTCTTTAGCACCTCGCTATTGCGGCATTACCCTTAGTGATGTAAAAGTTCAGGAATCTCCAAAATGGCTGCAGAATCGTTTAAAAGCAATTGGGCTAACTCCAAAAAATAACATTGTAGATGTGACCAATTATGTAATGCATGAACTGGGACAACCGCTACATGCTTTTGATGCTGCAAAAATAACAGGGAACGAGATTCATGTAAAGACGCTAGAGACCGGTACCAAATTTACCACTTTAGATGAAGTAGAAAGAGAACTTCACGAAGAAGACCTTATGATTTGCGATAAAGAAAAGCCACTATGCATTGCCGGAGTTTTTGGCGGCTTAAATAGCGGTGTTTCCCAAAACACCAATCAGGTCTTCCTTGAAAGCGCATATTTTAACCCGGTAAGTGTTCGTAAAACTGCTAAAAGGCATGGCTTAAATACCGATGCTTCTTTTCGTTTTGAGCGTGGTATAGATCCTAGCATTACTGAATATGCCCTAAAACGCGCCGCACTTTTAATTACTGAACTGGCCGGAGGGGAAATCACCAGTGATATCGACGATCTTTATCCTAAGAAAATTGAAGATTTCCAGGTATTCTTAACCTTCGAGAAGGTAAATAAATTAATTGGTGAAAACCTTGAAGAAGAAACCATAAAATCAATCCTGGCTTCTTTAGAAATCCGTGTAAATAATGTTACCGAAACGGGAATGGGATTAACAATTCCTTCTTATCGTGTGGATGTACAGCGAGAGTCTGATGTGATCGAAGAGATTCTTAGAGTGTATGGGTATAACAATATAAAAATCAATGAAAAGTTTAATGCTTCGGTTTCAATTTCATCGAAATTCGAAGATTACAAACTTCAAAATATAATTGCTAATCAGCTGGTTGGACAAGGATTCTATGAAACCATGGCTAATTCTCTTACCATGCCATCGCATATAGAACTCAGCGAGCAATTAAAAAGCGAATATAATGTTGAAATGCTGAACCCACTTAGTAGTGATCTTTCGGTAATGAGGCAATCTATGTTATTTAGTGGTCTAGAAAGTATTCGCTATAATTTAAATCGCAAAAGAAGAGATCTTAAGCTTTTTGAATTTGGTAAAACTTATCACAGCTATGTAAGTGGTCGCGTTGAAAATAAACATCTTTCTATTTTTGTAAGTGGTAATCAATCTGGAGAAAGCTGGAATTCAGCTGGACAAAAAGGAACCTTCTTTTATCTAAAAGGAGTTATAGAGGTGATTTTTCAAAGATTAGGCATCAAGAATTTAAAAGCCGCTGCTTCTAAAAACGATGTTTTTGCTGAAGGTTTAATGTTGAGTTCTGCAAAAGCGAAATTGGTAGAATTTGGAGTAGTTAAAAAATCGATATTAAAACATTTTGCCGTGGATCAGGAAGTTTTATTTGCAGATTTCAACTGGGATGCAGTGATAGAAATTACTAAAACACGGTCGAATAAATTTGTTGGAATTCCAAAATACCCCGAAGTAAGACGTGATTTTGCATTACTCTTAGATGAAACGGTATCTTATGCTGAAATTGAGACAATTGCTGCCCAAACAGAAAAGAAATTACTTAAAGAAGTGAATCTTTTTGATGTATACCAAGGGGACAACCTGCCCGAAGGTAAGAAAAGTTATGCGGTGAGTTTTACCTTTCAGGATGAAAACAAAACCATGACCGATAAGCAAATAGATAAAATCATGAGTAAACTTCAGTATAGATTCGAAAACGAACTGAAAGCTGAATTACGATAGTCCTTGAAATTTTCATAAACAACAAAGGCTGAAATTTTAGAATTTCAGCCTTTGTTGTTTTAAATATTATTTGAGTATTATGGAAATTGTTTAAAAATTTCATCTACATATTTTCTTACATCACGAGCTGTACGACGATTGTCTATTTCTACTTTATCTGTAGTACCCCGCCAAATAATTTTATTGTTTTTACGATTGATGAAATCAATCACTATAGATTTTGATTTATAAGGAACCTGATCTATATTCTCTCCTGTAATACGCTGAATCGTGTAATAATCCTTATACATATAGGGCTTATAATAATCTCCAATATAAAAATCTGGACGATAATAAGAATAGCTGGTGTATACAGGATCGGCGTTTACCTCTGCTTTATCGTCAAACATGGTATGAACATAGATTAAAACTTCCGGCTGATCTTCGACATAGCGATAACGCTCATCTTTCATATTTTCGTTAATCGTATTCACAATCTCGGTATTAATTTCCAGATTATTATAACCCGGAGTGGTAATTTTATTTTTATTAGGTAGAAAGGCATACGTTGTATAATTCTTTAAATCTTTCGGATTTTCACCCACTTGTGTAGACTTACTCCCACCACAACTTGTAAGGAGGATAAAAATTGATAATAGTGCACTCCAATTAAGTAATTTCATAATATTTTAAATTTTTGCCGCATATTAATAGCTTTGCACGGCAAAACAAAATGATTTAGCAAAGTTTAGAGATAAATTTAACAGCCATTTAGAAATGTATAATTGCGTTCAGATAGATTTTTTTATCAATAAAAATTCTAGTTGTAATCTAGCTCATAGCAAACACATGAGGCAGTTTTATTTTATTTCGGGATGTTTCCTACTCCTGAAAACGGAAGCCAAGCATTTAATCTCTATTATCCCTTAAATGATTAACGTTTACAGAATTGCGAATTACATGGATATTATATATTTTAGTAGCTCATGCAAAGTGACTGATGATGAAGAACTTTCCCCGCACCAACGTTGAAATCCAACTTTTAAAATCCAGAAATAAGCGTAAATCTGAACATCTTTTCCTAAAAGAAATCAATGCGATTTTTAAGGAAAATGAGCATAGAGATCAGAATATTATGCAGCAATTAAAAAATACTGCTGATGGGGAAAATATCTCAAATTCTTTCAACTTCGAACTGTTAGAATCTAATCGAATTTTTCATATTAGTGATATCCAGAAAATATGCATTGATTATCGTTTACGATTTTTAAGTTCTTCCTATTTTAAAGCTGAAATTCCTTACGAGGCGGTTATGGCTATCCGAAAGTTGGAAAACAACCAAAATACTAAACTATCCGGGTTTAAAATTATCGCTCCTGCACGATTATTTAAATTAGAAAATGCCGATGATCCATTATTAATGGCACCCATGGGCAACGATTATTATTATTTGGTACACAAGTGGGGGAACGATCTTCATCCCCTAAGAAAACTATTAATGTGGCCATTTAAGCAATTAGAGAACTTTATCTTCTCTATGTTTTTACTTAGCCTTGCCATCACTTATTTAATACCAAAGGGTATGTTTGCGCATGGGGGACAGCAAACCACCACAGAGTTTTTTATGATTTTATTTTTTGTATTTAAATGGATTGGCGGTCTTGCGATTTTTTATGGCTTCAAAAAGGGCAAAAACTTTAGCGAATCGATTTGGAACAGCAAATATTATAATGCTTAGTAAGGATTTGATAACGTTAAACTCTAATTAAATAAAGCTTTTAAAATATCTTATCTTCGTATTTTAGTATCATAAACTATTATTATGAGTACCGACGAAACATACGAAAGAGTATACACTGGAAGCGATGTAAATGTGCAATATTTACAGGAATTATTTAATAAATCTGGAATTTCTAATCGCGTTAGAAACGATATGGAATCTGGGCTAAGAGCAGGATTTGGTGGAGGTGTACCAGGACAGGTTCAGCTTTTTGTAATTAAAAGTCATTTTGATGAAGCTGTTGCTATAGTAAAATCGGCATTCCCTAGTGACGTTGCCGAATATGAGTAAACAAAATTCACCTTCTAAAGGAAGAAATTATGCGTATTTAGCCGTAGGGATTTTCTCTCTGGGCTATGGCGCATATCGTGTAATTAGCTTATACGACAATTATCAAAAGTACGAACTGCAATTTGCCCTAGCCATAGGTTTTATTACTGCTGGTATAATTTGCATGTATAGATTCTTTAAATCTTTGAAATAAAAAAGCGGCCCAAATCCAGTCATGGTCGGAAGATTATTCTTCCGACTTTTTTGTTATAAAGACTTTTTTCTTAATTATAATACCGAAGGAAATATATGAATAACCTACTGGTTATCAGATAAATAACTTGCTTTTATTCTTTGTTTTTTGTATCTT
>NZ_JBSXOK010000036.1:0-102711 GCF_056859415.1 Zunongwangia sp. L-65 | reverse complement strand
GTAGCTAGTTGGGATAACAGGGCTTCAGGTATAACTTGAAGTAACTCATTTACAGTTACCTTATGATCTTTAAAAACTGACATATAAGACTGATTATCAATATTAAAGATACAAAAAACAAAGAATAAAAGCAAGTTATTTATCTGATAACCAGTAGGTTATTCATATATTTCCTTCGGTATTATAATTAAGAAAAAAGTCTTTATAACAAAAAAGTCGGAAGAATAATCTTCGGACCATGACTGGCAAATTGCGGGCTTTTTTTATCTACTAAACTTTTTTAACTATTTAGTTTCTTCCAGTTTATAATCTAAATATCTATGAATATCGGATTCTATAAACCGAATAGCAAAGGTTATGATAGCAAAATCATCAATGTATCCTAATCCCGGGATAAAATCCGGAACAACATCTAAAGGGTTTAGAATATATAAAAAAGAAAAGGCTATCGCCGCAATGGTAAACCATGGGATGTCTTTATAAATTCCTTTTCTATAATCGTTAAGCATCGCATACATTAATTTACCAATTTCGGTATATTTTTTAAGCATACCAGAATTGATGATCTTATCAGCTACTTCTTCCTGCGATTCAGCAGCAAGTTCTACATCGCCTTCGTCAACACTTACCACTCCTTCTTTAAAGTACTCTTCGTTAACTTCTTTTTTCTTTTTGCTGAACATATTTTTAGTTGTTATAGGTTAGTTTTAATTTTTTATAAAGGGGTTAATTTCCAGGTCTTTTTTTAAATTTCGTGTTGTTAGAAACAGCTCTATTTGGTGGTTCTTGATTTATAATCGATCATTTTCGTTACCATACTCTTTTTTATAGATCTTCAGAATTAGTAAAAATAACGACACCAGTAAAGGACCAAATATTAATCCTATAAAGCCAAATATTTGCACTCCTACAATCACTCCCACCAACGTTATTAAGGTGTGTACTTTGGCCAATCGATCTAAAACCATTATTCTAATTAAATTATCTGTAGATCCTACTACTACAATACCATAGATAAGAAGGGCCACACCTTGCCAGTTTTGTCCATCGGCAAATAAAAGTATGGTGGTTGGGGCAATACCTATGGCCGTGCCAATAAAAGGAATCATAGAGCCAATTGCGGTGATACCAAACCAAAAGAACGGATCTGGAACCCCTAAAACAAGATATCCAATAAGTGCAATTAAACCTTGTACAAAGGCTACTAAAGGAATCCCAAGAGCATTAGATTTTACCAGTAAATTACTCTCTTTAGCGATAGTACTTAAATTTGCTTTTCCAAGAGGAATATAGTCTATAAGTGCCGTCTTCATTTTCTCCCGGTTTATCAGCATAAAATAGAGCATAAAATACATTAAACCTACTGCCACAAACACATTAAAAGTTCCTCCTGCCAAATTCTGGAGTTTTTCTGATACCCAGCCAGATATTGCAGAGGTATCTATCGCGCCAGTGATGTCGTAACCTACATATTCTTCCAGATGCTGTAACTGTTTTTTTATTGCCGAAACCACCATTTCAGAATTATTCACTGCTTTTCCAATTTTTGAAGTAAGCATGATAATAATTCCGCTTACAGGAATAAGTATACCTATAAACGAACCAAACATGAGTACGCCGGCAGCAACAGATGGCTTCCAACCTTTTTTAAGTAGTTTTTGCATCCAACTGGCCATTAACACGTATAGCGTTATAGCTCCTAATATCCCGGTTAAATAGGGAACCAGTTCACGGAAGATTAAAATTCCTAAAAAAAGAATAAGCAATAAGACAAAAATCTGCCGTACCAGAGCTGGTCTTAATTTATTCATATATAGATTTGATTAGTAGTTGTTGTTTTTCTAGGTTAGCTTGCGAAAAGCTGATCCATGTTTTTAAAAGATTTAAATTCAAGTGCATTCCCGCAGGGATCTTTAAAAAACATAGTGGCTTGCTCACCCACCTGTCCTTCAAACCTAACATAAGGTTCGATTATAAAATCGATATTTTTAGAGGCTAATAATTTCGAAAATTCTTGAAATACCTTCCATTCTAATACCACCCCAAAATGTGGTACAGGTACCTCTTTGCCATCTACTGGATTACTATGTTCTCCGGCAATTTCTTCTTTTGGTTTATAATGTATAACGAGCTGATGTCCAAAAAAATTAAAATCTACCCAGTGATCACTGCTACGGCCTTCACCACAGCCTAAAGTTTCCCCATAAAATTTTCTACAGGATTTTAAATCATAAACAGGTATGGCCAGATGAAATGGTTGTACTTTCATATTAGTTATTTCTTAATGCTTTTATCAGTTCGTTTTTCGTCATTTTAGAGCGTCCTTCTATACCTACTTTTTTAGCCTGTTGGTATAGATCTTCTTTAGTACGGTCTTCATATTTCTCAGCTGCGCCACCTTTTTCTCCAGAATTTTCAGTATTAGCAATTCTGGCCGACTTTTCTTTACTGTACCCCTGATCCCTTAAGGCTTCGTACTGTTCCTGATTTTTTACACGTTTCGCCATATTTTTCTATTAAAAATAGGAAGATAAACGCGATTCAAATCAGGTTTTTCGCTAATTCTCTGTTAAGATTTTTTGCGAGGTCTTTTGTGCTTATTTGGAGTTTTAGGTTTAATTCCTTTTGGTTTCGCTATTTTATTGTCATTGTTTTCGGAAAGCTGCGAAGCTTCCTCGGTTTTAGAAGAAGTATTTACTAAACGGTCGATTTCCTTAAGTTCTGCCTTGGTGATATGGCGCCATTTTCCAACAGGAATATCTAAAGGAACATTCATAATCCTAATACGCTTAAGTTTGGTTACTGCATAGCCTAAATATTCGCACATGCGCCTAATTTGGCGGTTAAGCCCTTGCGTTAAGATTATTCTGAACTCGTTTTCACCGGTTTGCTCTACAAAACATTCTCTGGTCACCGTGTCCAAAATGGGTATACCCTTGCTCATTTTTTTTACGAAGTCTGGCTGAAGAGGTTTATTCACCTTTACAATATATTCCTTTTCGTGGTTGTTACGGGCACGTAAAATTTTATTGACGATATCGCCATCACTAGTTAAAAAAATCAAGCCTTCACTGGGCTTATCTAAACGACCAATAGGGAAAATACGTTCAGGATAATTAATATAATCGATAATATTGTTTTTCTCCCGTTTTGTATCGGTTGTACAAACAATCCCTATAGGTTTATTAAATGCGATATACACATTTGGCTTCTCTTTTTCTTCTGTGGCAATTAATTCACCATCCACTTTAACTTCGTCTCCGGGAGCGATCTTTGTACCCATTTCTGGAACGAGCCCATTTATGGTTACGCGACCCTGGTCGATAAGTTTATCTGCAGCTCTTCTGGAGCAATATCCAGCTTCACTTAAAAATTTATTTATTCGGGTTAAATTCTCTTCAGCCATTATAAAACAAGTGTTTCGCAAAGATACAAGATTAAGAATTGATGCCCATATTTAAAAACTTTCAAAAAAAATTAAAACCCAGGCAACCTTTTGTAACTTTTCTGCGTCTATGTAAATAGAAGGTCTTTTGATAAGATAGCGATCAACAAAAAACACCAATTATTAAAATCATCAGGTGAAAGTAATTCAACTCTTTAAAAACGAATCTCAGCTTATAAAACGTGCTGCGCAAAACAATCGCGAAGCGCAACAAAAGCTGTATGAGATTCATTCGGGGAAAATGCTTAGCGTTTGCCGGCAGTATATTAGAGATTTACACGATGCCGAAGATGTGATGTTAAGCGCCTTTTTTAAAGTCTTTACCCATTTAAAGGATTTTAAGTTTGAGGGAAGTTTTGAAGGTTGGGTTCGCAGGATTATGATTAGGGAAGCGATAAGTTTTCTTCGGAAGAAAAAGAATCTCGAATTTCAGGAAGATGAATTTAGTAATTATACAGAAAGTTCTAATAACATCGACGAGCAATTAAGCGTAGCGCACATACAGCAGCTCATCGACGAGTTGCCTGAAGGTTATAAAATGGTGTTTGTGTTGTATGCGGTAGAAGGTTATAAGCACCAGGAAATTTCTAAAATGCTAAATATTAGTGAAGGAACTTCTAAATCTCAGCTTTTTAAAGCGAGAAAATTATTACAGGAAAAATTAACGAATAAAGAAACAGGTTATGGCGCCAATTAAATTTGAAGAGCATATAAAGGAGCAGTTGGAAGAGCGTCGTATTTCTGCGTCCGCAGCAAGTTGGGAGAAGCTTAGTGCGAGATTAGACGAAAACGAAAATCGGCAAAAATCGAATAAAAAATGGTGGTTAGGGATTGCAGCTTTGCTTGTAATTGCCATTGCGGTAGGTGGTTTTATGCTGAAGTCTGAAAATGGAACCATAGAAGAACAAATTGTAAATACACCTAATGAAAAAACTTCAGAAGAAATCCTTAAACCAGTAGAGAATTCAGGAATTCCTTCCGAAGAAAAAGAAAATAGTTCGGCTATTACTGCGGAAGAAATTAAAAGAGAAACTGAAAAAAATAAGCCTGAAATTATCCAAAATCAGCTTAAAAAAGGTATTTCGGTACATAATAAAACAGGATTGGCGGAAGTAGAGGTAAAGGAAGCGAATACAGAAGCATCTGAAAAATCAATGGCGAAAATCGATAAAATCAACCCTAATTTTATAAATCCTACGGAAACCGAAAAAGATTATATCGCACAGAATGAGAGTTTAATTCAGCATAAAATTGAAGAAGTACTGCGCTCTCTGGAAACAAATGCCGAAGATTCTATTACTGATGCTGAGGTTAATGCCTTGTTGCTGGCTGCGGCAAGCGATTTGCAAGAGAATTATCAAAAAGAATATAGCAATCAATATAGTGCAGAAGCCCTACTAGCTGAAGCCGAAAAGGAAATAGAACAATCTTTTAGAAATAAGATATTCGATCTACTTAAAGAGGGGTACAGCAAAGCTAAAAATGCTGTTGCACTCGATTAAAAACCTGAATTTTAAAGCTTTTATATACTAATCATCACCCTAAAAGGGTCATTTATCAATCGGTTTTAGAGCAGTTGCTCCAAGACACTAAAAACTAATACTTATTATGAAAACAATTATCATTTATGTTGCCTTTTTATTATCGGTATTTACAATTAATACAGTTAACGCACAAAAACAAAAAATCACAGAACAAGAGAAAATTGAGAATATAGAAAAAACCCGAAAAGAAGCCATTGAAAATGCAACAAAAGAAGAGAAGCATAATTTAGAGAAAGAGATAAGATATATTGATAATTTAGTTAGAGAAGGAAAGCTGTCTAAAGAAGAAGGCGAAGAAAAAAAGAAAAAAGCAGCAAAGCGTGCAGCAGAAAATATTAAAAATCGAATCGCTATTGCAGAAAATAACGCTGAACTTTTACTAAGAGAGCAGGAAGATACAACATCATATCACGGTAGTTATTTAATGACAATGGAATTTGCTGAAAATGGAAAAATAGCCGATTTAAATATAAAAAAACGAATAAATGATACAGAATTACAAGATCCAGATACTAAAAGAACTAAAAGTGATTTAGTATTAGCCTTTGGTTTTAATAATGCATTGGAGGATGGACAATCAATAAATGACTCGGATTTTAAATTAGCAGGAAGTCGATTTTTTGAAATTGGTCTGGCTTGGACTACCAGAGTTTTTGAAAACTCAAATTGGTTAAGAGTAAAGTATGGATTTTCTTTCCAGTTAAACGGATTAAAACCTACAGATAATCGCTACTTTGTACAAGATGGAGACATCACAAGATTAGAAGAATTTGAATACGATTTAGATAAATCAAAATTTAGAATGGATAATCTTGTAATGCCTATTCATTTCGAAATCGGGCCTTCCTCAAGAGGAGAAGCCAATGGTTATCGTAAATATTCTACTGAGGGTAAATTCAAAATTGGCTTTGGGGGATATGGTGGATTCAATATTGGTGAACGCCAAAAACTAAAATTTAATGATGGTGACGACCAGAAGAAAAAGGATAAAAGCAGTTTTAATACTAATGATCTTGTATATGGCTTAAGCGGTTACTTAAGTTTTGGAGGTACAGCACTTTATGCTAAATACGATTTAAATCCAATATTTTCCAGTCCAAATACAGAGCTTAATAATTTCTCTTTAGGCTTAAGATTTGATGTAGACTAGTCACTATATAATTTGTATTTTTGCAGACCTTGTTGCTTATGCGATGAGGTCTTTTCTATTTTCTGAAAATAAGAAAACCTTCAAAAATTATCCAAATTTGATTTCTAAAAGTACCATAGACAGTGTTTTCGAAACCGCCCGGGTAGAGGAGGTGATTCAGGATTTTGTTCAGCTTAAAAAGTCGGGCACAAATTTTAAAGGATTGAGTCCGTTTACCGATGAGCGTACACCTAGTTTTATGGTATCGCCGGTAAAGCAGATTTGGAAAGATTTTTCTAGTGGAAAAGGAGGTAATGTTGTGGCTTTTTTAATGGAGCATGAACATTATACCTATCCAGAAGCTATTAAATACCTGGCAAAAAAATACGGGATCGAAATTGAGGAAACGCAGCAAACCGACGAGCAAAAAGAGCAGGCCAATGAGCGTGAAAGTATGTATCTGGTTTCTGAATTTGCCAATAAATATTTTCAGAAGATCCTTCATAAAACCGATGCCGGTCAGGCGATCGGACTTAGTTATTTTAAAGAACGTGGTTTTACCAATGAAACCATTAAAAAATTTGAGCTTGGCTATTGTTTAGACGATTGGGATGCCTTTACCAAAGAAGCTTTGGCTGAAGGTTATAAGCTCGATTATCTGGAGAAAACTGGCTTGTCTATCGTAAAAGGGGAAAGGCAATTCGATCGTTTTAAAGGCAGAGTGATGTTTCCCATTCATTCGATGTCTGGCAGGGTTTTGGGCTTTGGAGGCCGAATTTTAACTTCAGATAAAAAAGCAGCAAAATACCTAAACTCACCAGAAAGTGAGATTTATCATAAAAGTAAGGTTCTCTACGGAATTTCGTATGCCAAACAGGCCATTGCAAAAGAAGATAATTGCTACCTGGTAGAAGGATATACTGATGTGATCCAGTTTCATCAAAGCGGGGTAGAGAATGTGGTGTCTTCTTCAGGAACTGCGTTGACCACCGAGCAAATTCGGTTAATAAGTCGTTTGACCAAAAATATCACCGTACTTTTTGATGGTGATGCCGCAGGAATAAGAGCTTCATTACGCGGTATCGATTTGATCCTGGAGCAGGGGATGAATGTGAAAGTTTGTACCTTTCCCGAAGGTGAGGATCCCGATAGTTTTGCCCGACAAAATTCAGAAGACCAGCTTAAGGAATTTTTGGCAGAAAATGCAACCGATTTTATAAGTTTTAAGGCATCTTTATTAATGAAAGATGCGAAGAACGATCCGGTGAAAAAGGCAGCTCTTATTCGTGATATGGTAAGTAGTATTGCTAAAATTCCTGATACTATCCAGCAGGAAGTGTATCTCCAGGAATGTTCAAGGATTATGGACATTTCAGAAGATGTATTGTTTTCGACCTTGGCACAGCTCACTAAAAAAGGAGAACAAGATCAAAAGAGAGCGGCGAAAAAAGACCAAAAGAGCTTTAAGGTTGTAAGGGATAATCAACCAAACCAAGAGCAACAAACCATAAGGCGGGTAGATGAATTACATGTATTGGAAAGAGGTATTGTAAGCGCGTTATTACTCTATGGGAATGAAAAACGGGAATTCGAAGAAATGTTTCTGGAAGCCGATGAATCTGGAGAGCCGGTTTTAAAAAGCGCCCATGTAGAACGAAAGGTATCGCGAAAGATCTATTTAGACTTACAGGAAGATGAGGTGGCTTTAGCTAATCCTGATTTTAGAGCGATTTATGAGCATTTGATCGAATATTATAACCGCGAGGAGAAGCTGATTATCGAGAAGTTTGTTAGTGAAATCCCACCAGAAAAATCGGCTATTGTTACCGATATTTTAATGGCCGAGGAGCAATATCAGCTAAGTGACTGGATGCGTCAGGATATTCCTGTAAAATCTAAAAATGAGCAAATCGATCGTTTGGTTTCGGAAACCATACTGAATTTTAGGCGTCATTTATTAATGAGTAAAATAAAAGAACTGCAAAGTTCGATTACCGAGCTGAATGCTGAGGTTGATAATTCAGAAAAGCTGGAAGAAATTATGGATTATATTCAGCTTCGTAAAACTATCGAAGAAAAACTAAACAGGGTAACCAGTTAAACAACCGGGTTTATTTGTAATAGTCGGGATTGAGTAATAAGCTCTGCAACGCTATCGGCATCTAATTTTTTTAGCAATCTTGCTTTATAAGTGCTTACCGTTTTTTCATTAATACTAAGTGCTTCAGCGATATCTTTGTTTCGTTTGCCGCTACTAAGAAGATTTAAAACCTCGGTCTCCCGGGAAGAAAGCTTCTTAAATCTGGAAATCTGATTTTGTCCGTTAGAAATGCCGCTATTTAACTTTTGGGTGATTTCTTCGTTTAAGTAAATTCCGCCACGGGTCACCTGCTTTATTGCTTTATGCACAATATCTGCCGGGTTTGTTTTCGAAATATATCCGGCAGCGCCCGCTTTAATGGCACTTAGTGCGTACATTTCTTCAGGGTGACAACTAAATACCAGGATTTTAATATGAGGATATTGTTGCTTTATTTGCCGTAGCGCATGGATCCCATTCAATTGCGGCAGATCAATCTCGATCATTAATACATCGGGCGCCCTGTTTTCAAGATATTTAAATAATTCTTTGCCGGTAAGAACCTGGCCAATAACGTTTATAAAATCGTTGGTTTCCAGGATATATTTAATACTTTCAGCAATTACAGGATGTTGATCCGCGATTAAAACAGTACTCATTTAGGGATGGTTATGCTTTGTTTAAAGTAATACTTTAACCTAAAATTAAGAGATAATGCCAATAAACCGCCTGTATTCATCGCAATTTCGATAAAGCGCTTAGTTTTTAAGATGAACAGGTATTTCGCATACCGGGATTGGATTCATTTTATGGGAATTTGCTGTATTTAAGCGGATATAGGTAGCGTAAACTTCTTGCGCTCTCCCTTTAAAATCTTCTTTGGTTTTTCCAGAATCCTGCATTTTCATTGCCCATTCCAACTCATCATAACTGGCACCCAGTTGCATTTCGTCACTACGGCTATCACCAAATAGACCGTCGCTAGGCGCAGCAAGCATAATATCTTCGATAACATGTAACTCTTTTCCCAGAGCGTATACTTCACTTTTCATGAGATCGGCAATTGGGCTAAGATCCACACCACCATCACCGTATTTAGTGTAAAAGCCAACCCCAAAATCTTCTACCTTATTGCCTGTGCCACCAACTAGGTATTTGTGTAACCCGGCAAAATAGTATAAGGTGGTCATTCTTAAGCGGGCTCTTGAATTTGCTAGACTCAGATCTACATTGGCCGATTCTTCAACGTTGGGCAAAGCGTCTCTAAAATTATCGAAAACCGGTGTAAGGTCTACACGCTCACTGCTTACGTTAGAAAATCGCTCTTTTAGAGAGGCGATATGTTTTTGGGCGCGGCTAACATGCGAAGGATCCTGATGGATAGGCATTTCCAGTACTAAAACGTTCATTCCCGTTTTTGCACAAAGTGTCGAAGTCACAGCCGAATCTATTCCGCCACTAACACCAACAACAAATCCGTTCATTTTGGCGTTTTTAGCATAGTCTTTTAACCAGTTTACAATGTGATCGATTACTTTTGTGGTTTGCATAATTTTGGGTGAATTAGTTTGTAAATAATACCTTTGCACACAAATCTAATACTTAAACATTACTAATAAAAGGGCAAAAGCTAAAACCCGTGATTTTTGATAAAAGCTTATGATGAAGAGAATTTTATTTGCCTTTTTTTTATTTCTTAGCCTGATTTCGTGCAATTCTGCATCAAAACGAGAGGAGGAAATAGCGAAAGTAAACGTAGATTTTAAAACTATAAGATTCGATAAGCTTTTTGCTGAAGCTTCGCCAAAGCAACTGCCGCGGTTAAAAGAAGAATTTCCCTACCTGTTTCCAGAACAGTTTCCTGATAGCGTATGGATTCATAAAATGAAAGATACCATTCAACTTGAGATTAACAGGGAAGTCGAAAAAAAATATCCCGATTTTAGTGAATCTGAAGATGAGTTTTATGCTCTTTTTCAGCATATAAAATTTTACTTTCCAGATTTTGAAGTGCCTGATGTGATTACGGTAACTTCAGAGGTTGATTATAAAAATAAAACAATTTATACCGGAGATTATCTTTTTGTTTCGTTGGATACCTATCTGGGTGAAGATCACAAATTTTATATTGGGATTGTAGAATATTTTAAACGGAACTTTACCAAAGACCAAATTGTGCCGGATGCAGCCAATAGTATAGCTGAAAAATATGTGCCGCGTGCAAAATCAAGGACTTTTTTAGCGAATATGATCTACTATGGAAAATTACTTTATCTTAAAGATATATGGCTTCCTAAGTTATCAAATTGGCGAAAAATTGGATATACAAAAGAACAGTGGCAATTTGCCGAAGCAAATGAAGAAATGATCTGGCGATATTTTGTGGATAATGAGCTTATTTTTGATACCGATTCTAATTTAGCTCCCCGGTTTTTATATCCCGCACCATTTTCTAAATTTTATTTGTCATTAGATGCCGAAACTCCCGACAGACTGGGACAGTATATTGGCTGGCAGATGGTGAAATCGTATATGGGTAGAAATGAGGTTTCTATCGAACAAATGCTACAGGCCGATGCCGAAACAATTTTTAATAACGCAAACTATAAACCAAAGAAATAATGGCAGCTTTTAAAAAATCTGATATAAATATTGAAGTGGTAACCGATGAAAATAAGGTTCCTGAAGAAATTTATTGGAGTGCCGAAGATGGAAATATTTATAAAGAAGAAGCAAAAGCTTTAATGCTTTCTGTTTGGGATAGCAAGTCTCAGGAAACTTTAAGAATCGACCTTTGGACAAAAGAAATGCCGGTAGATGAAATGAAAAAATTCTTTCATCAAACTTTAGTTTCTATGAAGGAAACCTACTATCGAGCAACTCAGGATGATAAAATGGCTGATACTATGGGCGATTTTTGTGACTATTTCGCTGAGAAATTAGATATCGCCAAAAAATAAATTTTGAATAAGAAACTCATCTTTGTTTACAATGCAAATTCAGGTATATGGAATTCGGTTTTAGATACTGCTCGTAAAGTGCTAAATCCAGATACTTATTCCTGTAAGCTTTGTGCGGTAACTCATGGCCTGGCCGGTGAAAGTAAGGTCTGGAAAAACTATCGAATATCATCGAATATCGATATGGAGTTTTATCACAAGGATGAGTTTCTTAAAACTTTTGCTTCAAAATATTTACTAAGATTTGAATTCCCAGTAATACTTTTTGCGGAAAATGAGGAACTAGAGGTTTTAATTTCTGCGAAAGAATTTGCTAAAATTTCTTCCGTAGAAGAACTTATCGAAATGATGCAGGATCGATTGTGATTACTCGGTAACCTCATTATTCAGGTTTTCAATAAATTCCAGAATGTCGTCGCTACCTGTTTTAGCGGTAGACGAGGTTACAAAAAAGTGTGGCATTTGTTCCCAAACCTGAAGCATTTCTTCCTGATAATTAAGGATATTTTTTTCAAGTTCTTTAGGCTTTAGCTTATCGGCTTTGGTGAAAATCATACAAAACGGGATCGCGTGTTCGCCTAGCCATTGCATGAATTCAATATCTATTGGTTGTGGTTTATGGCGACTGTCAATCAATACAAAAGCGCAAACCAGTTGTTTGCGTTCTTCGAAATAATTAGTGATAAATTTCTGAAAAACCTTTTTCGCAGATTTAGAAACTTTTGCATACCCATACCCCGGTAGATCAACGAGGTGCCAGTTTTTATTGATCAAAAAATGATTGATAAGCTGAGTTTTCCCAGGTTTTGCTGAGGTTTTTGCCAGATTCTTCCGGCCGGTAAGCATATTGATTAATGAAGATTTCCCCACATTACTACGGCCAATAAAAGCATATTCCGGTAATGGGCTGTTGGGGCACTTAGCAACTTTCGAGTTGCTAACTACAAATTCAGCAGTGTTAATCTTCATGATTTAATTTTTAGAAATTTCTTTTCGTTAACCAGTCACATAATAACTCGTTAAAAAGATCTGGGTGTTCCATCATAGCGGCATGTCCACATTTATCTACCCAATACAGATCAGAGTCTGGTAATAGTCTATGAAAATCTTCCGCAACTTCCGGTGGGGTAACATTATCGTTTTTTCCCCAGATAATGCAGGTAGGTGTTGTCATTTTTGGTAAATCTTTTGCCATATTATGCCTAATAGCACTTTTAGCAATAGCCAGTGTTTTTACCAGTTTATTGCGATCGCTCACAGTTTCGTAAACATCATCTACAATTTCTTTGGTTGCCACAGCAGGATCGTAAAATACATTTTGAGCCTTCTTCTTAATGAAATCGTAATCACCACGACGTGGATAACTTTCGCCCATGGCATTTTCGTAAAGACCAGAGCTTCCAGTAATTACAAGACCTTTTACAATTTCAGGATAAAGTTTAGTGGTTAAAAGAGCGATATGCCCACCCAGGGAATTTCCTAACAGAATAACTTTGTTTAAATCCTTAAAATCTACAAACTCCTTTAAATATTTTGCGAAAGTTCCAACACTTGTTTTAAGAAGGGACATAGAATAAAGCGGAAGTTCTGGGATTAAAACTTTGTATCCTTTAGAAGGGAAATAATCTACCACTCCGTCAAAATTACTAAGGCCGCCCATAAGTCCGTGTAAAATAACTATCGGAGTTCCTTCGCCTATCTCTAAATATGTGAATTTTCCCTCTTTCCTTAAATTATTTTTCATTGATACCCTTTGCGGTTAGCAATCGCAAATATAGCGATTTCATTACAAGTATAATCATTTTTACGTAATAGCAAAGTGATTCCCGCTTTTAGATAATATTTATTAAAGCAATTAAGAAGTGGGAATTTTAACACAAATTTAAGCGGATAAAATAAACTCTTGGAACCGAAGAGAATAGCGCTATTTAATAGTGTTTCAGTGAAATACGCTGTGAAAACTTATCAACAAAGTGGTAAGATGTGGTAAAAAGTGGTAATATTTTCAATATATTTGACTTTGTAAAGCAAATTTGTGGTAAATCTTATTGGAACATATGAGTGTAAAGTGGACACTAAGGGTAGGCTAATGGTGCCTTCAGCCCTTAAGAAACAACTTATGCCTATGCTTCAAGAAGGTTTTGTGATTAAAAGAGCTGTCTTTCAGCATTGTTTAGAGTTGTATCCCATGGAAGAGTGGAATAAACTGATGCAACGAATGAACAAACTTAATCGCTTTAAAAAGAAAAACAACGACTTTATCCGACGGTTCACAGCTGGCGTAAAAACCGTAGAGGTAGATGGGAATGGCAGGTTGCTTATTCCAAAAGACCTTATTGGTTTTGCCGGTATTACGAAAGAAATCGTATTGTCATCGGCAATTAATATTGTAGAAATTTGGGATAAAGATAAGTACGAAGAAGCAATCGAGGCTGCAAGTGATGATTTTGCAGATTTGGCAGAAGAGGTAATGGGAAACGACGATTTCGATGTTGATGGAGTATCATAATCCGGTATTATTAAAAGAGTCTGTAGACGGTTTGAATATCAAACCCGATGGCGTGTATGTAGATGTCACTTTTGGTGGCGGTGGTCACTCCAGGGAAATTTTAAAAAGGCTTGGCGAGCATGGGAAGCTTTTTGCTTTCGATCAGGATACCGATGCTTTGCAAAACAAAATAGAGGATCCCCGTTTTACACTCATCAATGAGAACTTTAGGTTTCTAAAGCGATTTTTGAGGTTTTACGGTGTAAAAAAAGTAGACGGGATTTTAGGTGATTTTGGAGTTTCCTCTCATCAGTTTAATGAAGCTGAACGTGGTTTTTCGACGCGCTTTAATGCAAAGTTGGATATGCGTATGGACCAAAGCAATTCGCTTAGCGCTTATCAGGTTATTAATGAATATGACGAAGAGCAATTAAAAAGCTTGTTTTATCAATATGCTGATTTAAAAAATGCTCCAAAACTAGCAAGGATTATTGTTAGTGAACGTAAAAACAAACCCATTGAAAATAGCGAGGATTTAAATGAACTTTTAAAGCCTCATTTATTTAAAGGAAAAGAAAATAAAATTTTAGCACAGATCTATCAGGCGATTCGTATAGAGGTAAATCAGGAGATAGAAGTGCTAAAAGAATTTTTACTTCAAACGGAAGACATAGTGGAGAAAAATGGGAGAATTAGTTTGATCTCATACCACTCTTTAGAAGATCGTTTGGTAAAAAGATATATAAGAAGCGGACTTTTTGAAGGAGAGCCAGAAAAAGATTTCTACGGAAACATTTCAGTGCCTTTTAAAAAAGTAGGAGGGTTAATTGTGCCTTCAAAACAAGAAATTAGTGAAAATAACAGAGCACGAAGTGCGAAATTAAGAATAGCGAAGAAGCTATAAAAACCGGTAATGATTTATGAAAAAGGGTTTTTACAATATTCTTAAAGCCAATTTTTTAATTAATGAAGACGCCTTTAAAAACTGGCGTTTTATCGTATTCTGTACTGTTTTGGCCATTATCATGATCGCCAGTTCACATAGCGCCGAGCGTAAAGTTCATCAAATTGCACGATTGCATGAAGAGGTTTTAGAGTTACGAAGTGAATTTTTAGAAGGACGTTCTAATTTGATGAAAATCAAAATGGAATCTACCGTCACCAGTGAAATGAAGAAAATTGGTATTGGCCCTTCAGATAATCCACCTTATAAATTAAGAGTAAAAGTTAGCGAGTAGTTAAGCAGTATGGCAACCACTGAAAAAGGCATATTAAACAGATTATATTTCGTTGCAGGATGTATGTTCATCTTTGCAATAGCTGTTGGTGTGAAGCTAATGGATATCCAGTTTGTAGAAGGGGAGCATTATAAGCAGCTTTCTGAAGAACGTGTATATCGTAACTTTACCATTCCTGCAAACCGTGGTAATCTTTATGATTCTAATGGAAGCCTTTTAGCAGCTTCAGTACCTAAATATGATATTAGGTTTGATGCGGTAACAGTTTCAGATAAAGTTTTTGAAGAGAATGTGCTACTGCTTTCTAAAGAGTTAGCTAAGATGCTGGGAAATACCTCTTCTTATTACGTACATAAATTAAGAACTGCCAGAGCACACAATCAACGATACGTATTAATCACCCGCGGTCTTGGATATTCTGAATATATGAAGATCAAGACCTTTCCGATTTTTAATTTGGGAGCCTATAAGGGCGGACTCATTGTGGAGCAACGGACGGTAAGGGAACATCCTTTGGGTAAAATGGCCGAGCGTACCGTGGGTTACGAGCGTCAGGATGAGGAAGGGTATTTTACAAGAGTAGGTCTCGAGGGGGCTTTTGGACCTTATTTAAGAGGGACGGATGGTCATCGTTTAAAGCAAAAAATAGCTAAAGGACAATGGAAACCTATTAGTGATAATAATGAAGTGGAACCTAGAGATGGCTATGACGTAATTTCTACCATCGATGTGAATATTCAGGATATTGCCCATCATGCTTTGTTAAAGCAGCTTGAAGATTTTGAAGCTGAGCATGGTACCGTGATCGTTATGGAAACCGCAACCGGCGAGATCAAAGCGATGTCCAATCTTGGTCGTACAGACGAAGGGACATATTACGAAAAAAGAAACTATGCGGTGTACGAAGCACACGAGCCCGGTTCTACATTTAAGTTAATGGCGATGGTGGCTGCCCTTGAAGATGGAGTGATCGATACCAGCCAGATTGTGGATACAGAAAATGGTGTTGTTCGTTTTTACGGGAGAGCAGTGCGGGATTCGCATCATGGAGGTTACGGTAAAATTTCTGCGGCAAGAGCTTTCGAGGTTTCTTCAAATACGGCTTTCACAAAAATGATTTCTGAAGGATATAAAAATAATCCCGGCAAATTTGTAGATCGGCTTGACGATATGGGGGTGACCCGAAAAATTGGTTTAGAAATAAAAGGGGAAGGAACTCCTCGAATTCCACATCCCGATGATAAGGGATGGAATGGTTTAAGTCTTCCCTGGATGGCGTTTGGTTATGGTGTAGCGGTTACTCCGTTACAAACCTTAACTTTTTATAATGCGATAGCCAATGATGGCGAAATGGTAAAGCCCCGTTTTATAAAAGAAGTAAAAGAGTGGGATAAAACCATTGTGAAAATGGAGCGTGAGGTGATGAATCCCGCTATCTGTTCTCCAGAGACGGCAAAGAAAGTGCGGGAAATGATGAAAAATACCGTAAAACGCGGTACAGCCGCTAATATCTACACATCAAATTTTTCGATGGCGGGAAAAACCGGTACCTGCCAAACCGAATACTGGATAGAGCCGGGAAGATATATTGCTTCTTTCGCCGGTTATTTTCCTGCCGATAATCCAAAATACTCCTGTATTGTCGTGATACATAAACCAAATCGAAGCAAGGGCTATTACGGGAACACCGTAGCAGCACCGGTTTTTAAAAGAATAGCGCAAAAAATTTATACCGATACGCCAATTATGGATGAGCTTCCTTCTTTAGAAGTAGAAAGCGAAGCGGTAGAAAAGGATTTTGAAAAATATTATACCAAGGTTCAGAACGAAAAAGTACTTATGCCCAATGTAAAAGGGATGCCGGCAATGGATGCTATTCCGCTTTTAGAGAATCTAGGTTTAAAAGTGCAGGTTAATGGTGATGGGATTGTTAAAAGTCAGTCGATCACCGCTGGACAAAAAATAAAAAGTAACCAAAAAGTAAATCTGAAATTAAGTTGATAATACTTAAGGATATATTATATAAAGTAAGTATGGAATCTGTGGTAGGAAATACCGCAGTTGCGATCAAGAATATTCATTTTGATTCGAGAAAAGTTGAAATGAATGATGTTTTTGTAGCAATTACGGGTAGCGTTTCCAACGGACATGATTTTATAGAAAAAGCCATTAACCAGGGAGCTTTGGTAATTATTTGCGAAAAGCTTCCAAATGATATTGTAAATGGCGTTACTTATGTACAGGTAGCAAATTCTAAGGAAGCGCTGGCCTATATGGCAGCCAATTTTTATGAAAATCCTTCAGATAAACTAAAATTGGTTGGCGTTACCGGTACCAATGGGAAAACGACTATCGCCACTTTATTGTATGATTTATTTACCAAAGCAGGTTTTAAAGTAGGCTTACTTTCTACAGTAAAAGTTATGGTGGGCGATACACTTTATGATGCCGAGAGAACAACACCAGATTCGTTAACCATCAATCATTATTTAGCTGAGATGAACGAAGAAGGTGTGGAATATTGCTTCATGGAAGTAAGTTCTCATGGGATTGACCAGCATCGTACCACGGGATTAGTCTTTGCCGGCGGGATTTTTACCAATCTTAGTCATGATCATTTAGACTATCATTCCAGTTTTGCGGAATATCGCGATGTGAAAAAGCGGTTCTTTGACGAGTTACCGGCTTCAGCATTTGCGTTAACAAATGTAGATGATAAGAATGGAGAGGTTATGCTTCAAAATACCAAAGCTAAGCAGTATACCTACGGGTTAAAGAATTACGCGGACTATAAAGCACAAATCCTCGAAAATCAATTTACCGGATTATTACTTAAAATCAACGATCAGGAAGTTTGGTCAAGACTAATAGGAAGTTTTAATGCTTATAATATTTTGGCGATTTACGCCGCTGCGGAATTATTAGGATTAGAAACTTTAGAAAACCTGAAATTCATCAGTGAGCTCCATTCTGTGAA
Source organism: Zunongwangia sp. L-65 (assembly GCF_056859415.1). NCBI lineage: Bacteria > Pseudomonadati > Bacteroidota > Flavobacteriia > Flavobacteriales > Flavobacteriaceae > Zunongwangia > Zunongwangia sp. L-65. The sequence continues at coordinate 84,850 of NZ_JBSXOK010000036.1, read as the reverse complement.
TGGTCGTTTCCAGTACTTTATCTCTCCGGAAGAAAAAATTACGGCAATAGTGGACTATGCGCATACACCAGATGCATTAAAAAATGTACTGGACACCATTAATGCAATTAGAACCAAAAATGAAGAACTGATTACGGTTGTAGGCTGTGGAGGTGACAGGGATCGTACTAAAAGACCAAAAATGGGGCATATTGCTTCGGCATTAAGTTCCAAAGTGATTTTTACCAGTGATAATCCAAGAACTGAAGATGCAGATGCTATTATTGAAGAGATAGAAAAAGGGGTGGAGCCTCAGAATTTTAATAAAACAGTTTCAATAACCAATAGAAAACAGGCGATAAAAACCGCTTGCCAAATGGCACAAGCCAATGATATCATATTAATCGCAGGGAAAGGTCATGAAACCTATCAGGAAGTGAACGGTCAAAAACATGAGTTTGACGATTATAAGATAGTGAGCGAATTTTTAAAACAGCTAAAAAAGTAATGCCAAAAGGCAGAATATTAGAATATGCTTTATTATTTATTTCAATTTTTAGAAGATAAATATCAGTTCCCAGGAGCTCAGCTGTTTGAATATCTTTCATTCCGCTCGGCAATGGCTATACTTTTGTCACTGTTAATTTCTACTATCTATGGTAAAAGAATTATCAACTATTTGCAAACCAAACAAATTGGAGAAAGTGTAAGAGAACTGGGTTTACAGGGGCAGAGTGAAAAAGCTGGTACACCAACCATGGGTGGTATTATCATTATTATTTCAACTCTTATCCCCGTGTTGCTTCTCGCTAAATTAGAGAACATTTACGTGATTTTATTAATCATTACCACGCTTTGGATGGGAGCCATTGGTTTTCTGGATGATTATATAAAGACGTTTAAAAAGGATAAAGAAGGCTTGCCAGGTAAATTTAAAATTATCGGGCAGATAGGTTTGGGATTGATCGTGGGGTGCATTATGTATTTCAATGACGGTATTACCGTTAAAGAAAAGGCAAACCCTAAAGAAGTAATCTCTCAGGAAATGATGTTAGGGTCTGAAAAATTACCTGAAATGGGGCCAGAGGAAAAAACACTAACCACGACTATTCCTTTTGTAAAAAATAATGAGTTCGACTACTCTAAGATCATTTCCTGGATAAATCCGGATTTGGCGAAATACGCCTGGATTATTTTTATTCCGATTGTGATTTTTATTGTAACCGCAGTGTCTAACGGCGCAAATTTAACCGATGGAATTGACGGTTTAGCTGCAGGGTCTTCCGCAATCATTGTACTGGCATTGGGCATTTTTGCATGGGTTTCTGGTAATATCATTTTTTCAGATTACCTGAATATCATGTATATCCCAAATTCTGGGGAAATGACCATATATATTACGGCATTCGCCGGAGCCTTGGTTGGTTTCTTATGGTATAATACTTATCCGGCTCAGGTTTTTATGGGAGACACTGGAAGCTTAACGATTGGTGGAATTATCGCTGTACTGGCTATTGCTACCAGAAAAGAATTATTGATCCCTATTTTATGCGGAATTTTTCTGGTAGAAAATCTATCGGTAATGCTTCAGGTGGCCTGGTTTAAATACACCAAAAAAAGATTTGGCGAAGGACGAAGGATTTTCCTGATGTCTCCTTTGCATCACCATTACCAAAAGAAAGGACATCACGAAAGTAAAATTGTTGTTCGCTTTTGGGTAGTAGGTATTTTCCTGGCTATTCTAACCATTGTGACACTTAAACTTCGATAACATTGAAGAAGAAGATTGTCATACTTGGTGGTGGAGAAAGCGGTGTTGGTACTGCTATTTTGGCTAAAAAAGAAGGCTATAAGATCTGGCTTTCAGATAAAGGAAAAATAAAAGAGAAATATAAAAATGTTCTTGAACATCTTGAAATAGACTGGGAGGAAGAAAAGCATACCGAATCGCAGATTTTTGATGCCGATGTGGTAATGAAAAGTCCGGGTATTCCAGATACGGTGCCCATGATTAAAGCGCTTAGAGCAAAAGGAATTCCGGTAATTTCTGAAATAGAATTTGCTGCCGAATATACCAGTGCTGTGATTGTGGGGATCACCGGGAGTAATGGGAAAACAACGACCACAAAATTAACCCATCATATATTAAAGGATGGTGGTTTGCAGGTGGGAATGGCCGGTAATGTAGGAGATAGCTTTGCAAAACAGGTGGCCGAAACTAATGCAGGTTACTATGTGTTAGAGCTGAGTAGCTTTCAGTTAGACGGAATTGAAAAATTTAGGCCACATATAGCAGTATTAACCAATATTACTCCAGATCATTTAGATCGATATGAGTATAAGTTTGAAAATTATATTGAAGCTAAATTCAGGATTACGAAGAACCAAACTAAGGACGATTATTTTATTTATGACGCAGATGATGAGGTTATCACAAACTGGCTAAAAAACAACAAAATTGAAGCGCAGTTATTGCCATTTTCGCTGGAGAGAAAGCTGGAGAATGGCGCTTATTTAGAAAACGATACAATTATTATAAAGACAGAAAATACAGAGCTTACTATGGCTACTTCAGATTTAACATTACAAGGGAAACACAATACAAAAAATGCAATGGCGGCTGCTACTGTGGCAAAGCTTTTAAAAATAAGGAAGAATACAATCCGTGAAAGTATGGAGAGTTTCCAGGGAGTGGAGCACCGCTTGGAGAAAGTACTTAAAATTAATAATGTTCAGTATATCAACGATTCTAAAGCAACAAACGTAAATGCTACTTACTATGCTTTAGAAAGTATGGAAGGTCAAACTGTTTGGATTTTAGGCGGGGTTGATAAAGGGAATGTGTATGACGAACTTTTACCCCTGGTGAACGAAAAAGTAAAAGCAATTATCTGCCTTGGGGTAGATAATACCAAGATCATGAATTCTTTTGGGAATTGTGTAGAAACCTTGATAGAAACCCAAAGTATGAGTGAAGCGGTTAAAATGGCATATAGACTATCTGAAAAAGGAGATACGGTATTGCTTTCTCCTGCCTGTGCAAGTTTCGATCTTTTTGAGAATTATGAAGATCGCGGAAGGCAGTTTAAAGAAGCGGTTAGAAATTTATAGAATAGTAGGATCAGTTAGTTAAACTGAAAAAGCGGAATGGGAAACATTTTTGCAAATATTAAAGGAGATAAGGTAATCTGGGCTACTGCCGGGCTACTTGCGATATTTTCATTTTTGCCGGTTTACAGCGCCAGTAGTAACATCGCGTACCTGTATGGAGATGGAAGTACTTTTAAATATTTGATCGTTCATTTTTTTCATTTACTACTGGGCTTTTGTGTGTTGTTCGCAGCACATAAAGTGCCATACCATTATTATAGGGGCTTATCGATTTTAATGTTGCCGGTGGTCATTGTATTATTGATTTACACCATGGCGCAGGGAACGGTTATCGACGGGGCAAATGCCAGTAGATGGATAAGGATTCCTGTCTTAGGGGTTACCTTTCAGTCTTCTACGTTTGCAGCGGTGGTTTTAATGATTTATGTCGCAAGGTATATGTCTAAAATTACCGAGAAGAAAATCACTTTTAAAGAAACAATTTTACCGCTTTGGGTGCCTGTAGGTTCAGTATTAATGTTAATTTTGCCGGCCAATTTTTCCACTACTGCGATCATTTTTGCTATGGTTTTGGTACTCATGTTTTTAGGTGGTTATCCGGTAAAATACCTGTTAGCAATTGTGTTTGCGGGAGTGATTTTATTCGGAATTTTTGTTTTAGCGGCTAAGGCGTTTCCCGGTTTTTTACCAAACAGGGTAGATACCTGGACAAGTAGGATAGAAAATTTTACGAACGACGAAGATACCGAAGCCGATTATCAAATTGAAAGAGCAAAGATAGCCATTGCCAGAGGTGGTATTGCGGGTACTGGGATTGGAAAAAGCGTACAGCGAAACTTTTTGCCACAATCTTCTTCGGATTTTATCTATGCGATAATTGTCGAAGAAATGGGGCTTATTGGTGCTCTTGGAGTCATGCTGGCGTATTTGATGATTTTGTTCAGGATTATTATCGTGGCCACTAAGGCTAATACCGTATTTGGAAAACTATTAGTAATGGGGGTAGGTATTCCCATTATTTTCCAGGCATTGGTGAATATGGCAGTTGCGGTAGAATTATTTCCGGTAACGGGGCAAACACTTCCGCTAGTGAGTAGTGGGGGGACCTCAATCTGGATGACCTGCCTTTCATTGGGAATTATTCTTAGTGTAAGTGCAAAAAGAGAAGAAGAAAAAGAAACTGAGGAAGCTGAAAGAAATGCGGAGGACGAAAATCCTTTGGATATTTTAAGTGAAGCAATATGAGTAAAGATTTACGCATCATATTATCCGGTGGAGGAACGGGTGGTCATATTTACCCGGCTATCGCTATTGCCGATGAGGTAAAGCGCCGCTATCCCGATGCGCAGATCAAATTTGTTGGAGCACAGGATAAAATGGAGATGGAGAAAGTGCCACAAGCCGGTTACGAGATCGAAGGTCTTTGGATAAGTGGTTTGCAGCGAAAGCTTACGCTTAAAAATCTGATGTTTCCATTTAAATTAATAAGCAGTATTAGGAAGTCCCAAAGGATTATTAAGGACTTTAAACCAAATGTTGCGGTGGGTACAGGTGGATTTGCCAGTGGTCCTTTACTGCATGTAGCTAATAAACAGCAAATACCAACTTTGCTTCAGGAGCAAAATTCATTTCCAGGAATTACCAATAAGATCCTGGCAAAAAAAGCTAATATTATTTGTGCGGCCTATGATGAAGTAAAGCGATTTTTTCCGCAGGAAAAGGTGAAAAAAACCGGAAACCCGGTACGGCAGGACTTACTCAATATTGATACTAAAAGAGAAGAAGCCCAGCAGTTCTTTAAGTTGGATGCAGACAAAAAAACAGTATTAGTACTTGGAGGAAGTTTGGGGGCAAGAAGGGTGAATCAGTTAATCGCTGAGTATGCTGATAAATTAAAAAAAGAAGATATTCAGTTAATCTGGCAATGTGGGAAATTATATTATGAGGACTATATATCTTATACTGAAGGTACTGTTCAGGTGCATCAGTTTTTAAATAGAATGGATCTGGCCTATGCTGCGGCAGATGTGATTATTTCCAGAGCAGGAGCGGGTAGTGTTTCAGAATTGTGCATCGTGGGAAAACCGGTAATTTTTATTCCGTCCCCTAATGTAGCTGAAGATCATCAGACTAAAAACGCGATGGCGGTTACAAAGAATGAAGCGGCTATCACCATAGCAGAAACTCAGCTGGAAGAAAAATTTGAAAGTGTTTTTTTCGATTTGCTTAAGAATCAAAGTAAGCAAAAAGAATTAAGTAGAAATATTAAGAAAATGGCTTTGCCAAACGCAACGTCCAGTATTGTAGATGAAATTGAAAAGCTAATTATCAGAAAAGCCTAATTTGAATAATTTAAGTCACATACAAAACTATTATTTTATCGGTATTGGCGGTATTGGGATGAGTGCGTTGGCGCGTTTTTTTAAATCCCAGGGTAAATATGTTGCCGGTTACGATAAAACAGCATCAGTGCTTACCAAGGAACTGGAGGCTGAAGGTATTTTAGTGACTTTTAAGGATGATATTAGTGAAATTCCTAAGCAATTCAAAGATTCAGAAAAGACACTGGTGGTATATACTCCTGCAGTTCCTAAAGAGAATTTGCAACTTCAATATTTTATTGAAGAGCAGTTTATCCTGAAAAAGCGTGCTGAGGTACTGGGCTTGATTAGCAGTGATCGCTTTACACTTGCTGTTGCGGGTACACACGGTAAAACCACAACAACCGCAATCTTAGGTCATTTACTAAAAGAAACCAATGCTCCGGTAACGGCATTTCTTGGTGGAGTGAGTGAAGATATACAGAGTAATTTAATTTTGAAAGGCGATGAGGTTATAGTGGCTGAAGCTGATGAGTTTGATCGCTCCTTTCTTCATCTTTCGCCAAATATCGCTGCCATAAATTCTATGGATGCTGATCATTTGGATATCTATGGTGTGAACGAACATTTGCAGGCTTCATTTAAAGCTTTTGCAGCCTTGCTTCCTAAAGATGGAATACTTTTCGTTAAAAACGGACTTCCACTTGAAGGAAAAACAATTGGAATTGAAGATGATGCTGATTTTTCAGCAATCAACATAAAAATACTAGGTGGAAATTATCATTTTGATCTTAAGACGCCTACAGAAATTATTGAAGGATTTACGCTACACCTCCCCGGTAGGCATAATGTTCTTAATGCTGTAACCGCACTGGCTATGGCGCTGGAGTATGGTAGCCCAGCAGAACAGTTGAGGGATGCGTTACAAAGCTTTAAAGGAATAAGAAGACGTTTTTCTTATAAAATTAAGACAGATCAAAAAGTTTTAATTGATGATTATGCGCACCATCCGGCCGAGATTAAAGCCGTTTTTGAAGCGGTAAGGGAAATGTATCCTAAAATGAAGAATTTGGTGGTTTTTCAGCCACATTTATTTAGCAGAACCAGAGATTTTGTAGATGACTTTGCTGAAAAATTATCACAATTTGATGAGGTAATGCTTATGGATATCTATCCGGCCAGAGAAAAGCCAATAGAAGGAGTAGATTCCCAATGGTTATTAGAGAAAATAAATAATCCTAATAAGCAATTGGTAAAGCGAGAAGAATTATCGGCTAAAATCATTACATCTAAAGCTAAGATTGTTTTAATGCTTGGCGCCGGAGATATAGGGAATGAAGTTGAAACCGTAAAAAGAGCCCTGGAAGATGAAATCTAAATTAGGTTACATAAAATTTGTGCTTTTGCTGGCTTTAATGGCTTTTTTATATGGCTTTGCTGAAAAAAGGCACAGTCAACGAAAATTAACAGGTTCTGAAGTTCATTTTACAGATAACGAAAACCTGTATGTTACTGTAGATGCGGTTAATAAGTTGTTGATACAAAATGAAGAGGCCAACGAAAACTTGGGGCAGGAAACTTTAGATTTGAATAAGGTAGAAACACTGCTCAATAGTCATGATATGATAGAGAATGCCGAGGTTTTCTTAAAGTTAGATGGGAAACTTTCAGCAACTGTTACGCAGCGTAAGCCTATTGGAAGAGCTGTAGGAAATACTTCATTTTACCTGGATAAAAATGGGGAGGTAATGCCGTTATCAGAAAATTTTTCAGCAAGAGTGCCTCTTATGTTAGGTTTTGATGAATCGAATATTTTAACGGCTTATCCGTTGGTAAGCTATATAAAAAATGATAGTTTCTTAAGTAAGCATATTACTACTATCCAACGTTTGGAAAACGGACGATATGAGCTGAAACTGCGAAAAGCAGATTTTGTAGTTTATTTTGGAGAGATTAAAAACATAGCTTTAAAATTCAATAATTTCAAAGCATTTTATAAAAAGGCATTAAAAGATAAAAAGTTAGATACCTATAAAAGAGTGAATCTACAGTTTGGTAATCAGGTTGTATGCACTAAAAAGTAAGATATGGAGCAAAAGGATATTGCAGTAGGATTAGATATAGGGACGACAAAGATTGTTGCCATGATTGGCAAGAAGAATGAGTATGGTAAAGTAGAGATCGTTGGGATTGGGAAGTCCAGAAGCCTTGGTGTGCACCGTGGTGTGGTAAATAATATTACACAAACTATTCAATCTATACAGCAGGCGATTCAGGAAGCTGAAGCAGACTCTGGTCAAAAGATTAAAGATGTAGTGGTAGGAATTGCGGGGCAGCATATTAGAAGTTTACAGCATAGTGATTATATCACCAGGCCAAACCCTGAAGAGGTCATCGATGCTGAAGATATTCATAGCTTATGCAATCAGGTACATAAACTGGTAATGTTACCCGGGGAAGAGATTATTCACGTACTTCCGCAGGAATATAAAGTAGATGGGCAGGCTGAAATTAAAGAGCCTATCGGGATGTATGGTGGTCGCCTTGAAGCCAATTTTCACGTTGTAGTTGGCCAGGTTTCTTCTATAAGAAATATTGGTCGCTGTGTAAAAAGTGCAGGTTTAGATCTTTCAGCCGTTACCCTGGAGCCCTTGGCATCAGCAAATGCAGTCCTTAGTCAGGAAGAAAAAGAAGCAGGGGTGGCACTTATAGATATAGGTGGCGGAACTACTGATCTTGCAATTTTTAAAGATGGTATTATAAGGCATACTGCGGTAATTCCTTTTGGAGGGAACGTAATTACTGAAGATATCAAGGAAGGTTGCTCGATTATTGAAAAGCAGGCAGAATTGCTAAAAATAAAATTTGGATCAGCCTGGCCCGGAGAGAATAAGGATAACGAGATCGTTTCTATTCCGGGATTAAGAGGAAGGGAACCCAAAGAAATTACGCTTAAAAACCTTTCGAAAATCATTCACGCGCGTGTGGTAGAGATTATCGAACAGGTGTATTTAGAAATAAAAAATTACGGACACGAAGATCAGAAGAAAAAACTGATTGGTGGTCTTGTGTTAACCGGCGGAGGTGCACAGTTAAAGCATCTTAAGCAACTGGTGGAGTATATCACCGGAATGGATACCAGAATAGGTTTTCCTAATGAGCACCTGGCAGGAAATAATGATAGTGAAACTACCAGTCCGATGTATGCAACGGCAGTAGGATTGGTAATGAATAGTTTAGAAACCAGCAAAAGTAGTTTTCAGGAAGAAGCCGTTCTTAAGGAGAAAGAGCCGGAGCCGGTAAAAGTGGCTGAAGAAGCAGAAACAGAGCGAGAAGAACCGCAAGTACAGGTAGAACAGCCTAAGCCCCGAAAAAGTATTTTCGATAAATGGGCAGAAAAGTTCAAAGATTTTTTAGATAACGCAGAGTAATACATAGCACAATAGAGAACCAGTAAAATTGAATTTATGAGCAATACAGAATTCGGAGACATTTCATTCGATTTACCTAAGAATCAATCGAACGTCATCAAAGTTATTGGTGTAGGTGGTGGCGGTAGTAATGCTATTAACCACATGTTCCAATTAGGGATTAAAGGAGTAGATTTTGTAATCTGTAATACCGATGCACAGGCACTGGAAAACAGTACTGTTCCTAATAAGATCCAGTTGGGAGTTAGCCTAACCGAAGGACTTGGAGCGGGAGCAAATCCTGAAATTGGAGAACAGGCCGCAGTAGAGAGTTTTGATGAGATTAAAAATATGCTCGATGTAAATACCAAAATGGTATTTATTACCGCAGGTATGGGAGGAGGTACCGGTACTGGTGCCGCTCCGGTCATAGCAAAACAAGCTAAAGAAATGGATATTCTTACGGTAGGTATCGTAACTATTCCTTTTCAGTTTGAAGGTAGAATGAGAAATGAGCAGGCTCAAAGAGGTGTCGAAAAACTTCGTTCTCATGTAGATTCTTTAATTGTGATTAATAATAATAAGCTTCGTGAAGTTTATGGAAACTTAGGTTTTAAAGCCGGTTTCTCTAAAGCCGATGAAGTTTTAGCAACTGCTTCCCGTGGTATTGCTGAAGTTATAACCCATCACTATACTCAAAACATTGACCTTAGGGATGCTAAAACTGTATTGAGTAATAGTGGTACGGCGATTATGGGATCTGCGTCGGCGTCAGGGGCAAATAGAGCTCAGGATGCTATTGCCAAAGCTTTAGATTCGCCATTATTAAATGATAACAAGATTACCGGTGCTCAAAATGTATTGCTATTAATTGTTTCCGGTTCCGAAGAAATTACTATTGATGAGATTGGTGAAATTAACGATCATATTCAGGCAGAAGCTGGTCACAGTGCCAATATCATTATGGGGGTTGGTGAAGATGAAGCCTTAGAAGGAGCGATTTCTGTTACGATCATTGCGACTGGTTTCAATGTAGAGCAGCAGGATGAAATCACCAATACTGAAACTAAAAAAATTATCCATACGCTGGAAGACGAGCAGAAAGCGGAGCATGAATTCCCTTCTAATCGTTCTCATGCAGGTTCGTTTACCGAACTTCCTTTACCAGAGGAAAAGAAAGAACCGGAACAGCCAAAAAAGATCGTTCATACCTTAGATGAAAATTTGGATGAAGTTGAAGCTCCCACACCTAAAAGTCCCCAGCAGGTAGTCCAAAAACAAGTTCAGCAAGAGGCTAAAACTACTGAGGTAAAACAGGTGCAGCCAACACCTGCTAAAGATCCAGATCTTTATACTCCGCCTTCAGCATATAACATGGATGTGTTTTATGATGAGGTAAACCCTGAAGATTTTGTGATCAATGATACCAATGCAGAAGTTGATGAAGTGGAAGTAAAGGATGATGAGAACGATGAAGAACAATTTATGTTCACTTTCGATTTTCCGATAAATCAGGAAGAAGAAAAGCGGGAGCAACCAAAAGCTGAGATTCCTAAGCCAGGGGTAGAACAAACACCTAAGCAGGAAACGGTAAAAAGACATGTGCTGAATACTGAAGATGCTGAAGAGCCCAGTTACGAGGTAAAGAATATCGAAGTAAACGAGCCGGTAGAAGTTATTCCAGCCACTGAGAATGCTTCTAACGGAACGGTAAAAAGATATAGCCTGGATGATTATATGGAATTCGAGCAGCAATTAGAAAACTCTAAGCCTGCAAAGAAACAAGAGAGCGAAGCACCTAAAGATGAAACTATTGCTTTTGAGAAGCGTACGGTACAGCCAACACCAAAAAAGCAAGAGGAGCAGGATGAAAATCCTTTTAATAATCCAATTCCAGAGCATGTGGTAGAACGTGCTGCAGAGCGTCGCGCTAAAATGAAGGAATTTAATTATAAGTTTAGAGGTAATGCTTCGCAGATAGAGGAAATTGAAAAACAACCTGCTTATAAAAGAGCCGGGATTAATCTGGATAGCACAAATTACGGTGAGAATAAAATGTCCAGAACCAGTTTAGGGCAAGACGAAAATAACGATCTTCAGTTTAGAAGAAACAATTCGTTTTTACATGATAATGTGGACTAAATAACCAATCATTTATTATATACAAAGAAAGGAGGCAATTTGCCTCCTTTCTTTTTGTATTAAATCGCTGCGGATTATAAATCTTTTTTATTCTCTGCCTGAATCACATCTGTGTCTTTTCTATATTTAAGAAGGCTAATACCCGCTAAAAAAAAATAAACCCAATAATGCTCAAAGCCCACGGGCTTAATGCTAACGCAAGGCTACCAAAGATACCTAATATTCCCATCACTAGTGCAATAGCGCCTCCTACGGTTAATATAAGTGCAAAAATCTTAATCATAATTGTCGATTTTATTTAATTGTTGCACTAATTTATATAATTAACTGATATTCAGTTTGTAATTAACAAATTGTAAGGCTTTTTAGAAAATTCTATGTAGATGGAATAGACCATTTTTTAATTTGGTTTATAGCTTCATTTTCATCTTCCCATCCTTTTATTTTCAGATTATTATCTTTATCATAGCTTAAAAACCAAAGCTCAATAATTTCTTTAGCTTCGGGATAATTGTTTAGGAAAACTTTATAAGACTCAGCTTTAAAAATTTGATCTTTTTTTAGCGCAGGTACGGCGATAATCTTATCATCCTGCTCTCCTTCATCCAGTAATTTTAAAACTGCTATTGGTTTTATGGGGATAATCTCTCCTGTTTTTACAGATTGTCCTAAAATAAGCACATCCAAGGCATCCCCATCACCACCTTTTTCAGGATCTGAATAAGTTGAAGGAATAAAACCGTAATTGCCGGGATAAGGGAGAAATTCTATAATCCTGTCGATTCCGTTTCGTTGATCGGGAATAAACTTCTTTGATGAATGATTAAACTCCAGTTTTAGGTTAGTGCCAGAAGGTATTTCGACTACGGCCTGGTAATTTCCGTTTTTGTCTTTTAAAGGGAGATTCTCATAATCTGGAGGAGTGTTACAACTAAAAGCGATGAATATATTACAGAATATGAGAATCTTTAATTTTTGCATGATTGATATCTTAGTCCCAGTAGATCATAAAATATTTAAATTTAGCATCATCTGGAATTTGTGAAGATCTGATTTGTGTATCGGTATCATAACGTAAACTGGATGGTAATTCTTTCTTATCAATGGTGATGTAGGCGTTTATTTCGTCTAGAAATACCACGGCTGAACTAATCGTGTTCTCAATTCTTGAGATTTGATAATTTTCTACAATATCTTTAAAAGTACTTGCGGTATTTAAACCCGCCTTGGTTTTAAATCGTGGGTCCAAAACTCGTATATAACCAATAGTGCTTGTGCTATCGAATTCCTGTGCAGGTTCAAGGATGAGCAAAGGATCGCCTCCTTTTTCGAAAACCTTAACCTCATTCGTTGCTCTTAATTGCATTGGACCACTGGTTTCTTTTACCAGGGAATCTTCGTGATATAACGAATCTAACTGATTGATTTTGATGTCTTTTTTTAATTTTCCAACCTGTGTGGCGGTAATTAAAAAGGGATTGTTTTCATCTTTTTGGCAAGAACTTAGGAATATGGCAGTTAAAGTGAAAATTGCCAGTAAGTGTTTCTTCATAGTTAATTTAATTACTTTTCTATTTATTGAATTTGGCGTATCTGGATTAACGGAAAAACTTAAATTTTGGTATTTCCTGAATATAAAATACCTGCTAAATTTTTCGGATTTCAATCGGTTTAGATTTCTTAAATTTTTATAAAAGTAAACAATACCTTGTAATGGCGGGCAAAGATTTTTTTAGTATGCAATTAGATTACGGCGGCTTCCAATAATTGAATTGTTCCCGCGCTAGCATCTATTTTAGCTTCAATTCCATTAGGGATCGTGCTGTTATCATCGATATGTCCGATCATGGCTCCGCTAAAAGCCGGAATGTCCAAAGGTTTAATATAATGGTCCAGTACCTCTTCCAGAGTCAAGCTTCCATAGCCACTTCCTCCAGGGTCACATTCTGTACATTTCCCAAAAATAAAACCTGTAATTTGCTTAAAAACACCGCCAAGTTGTAGTTGCGTCATCATGCGATCTACAGCATATACTTTTTCGCCAACATCTTCGATGTATAAAATTTTGTTATTCCAGTCGTCAGGGAAATATTTGCTGCCCATAATCCCTGTTAACACAGAAAGGTTGCCTCCTAATAGCCTACCTTTTCCGGTTCCCGGTGTTATAGTACGTGTTCGATTGGCGATCTGCGTGAGATTATCGCCAAGTGATTTTGGATTCTCCAATAGCGGACTTTCTTTATTGAATAAAATAGCTTTTAGATGGGAAACGCTAAAAGTGTTCCAGGTAGAAACTGCCACCGGAGCGTGAAAAGTTACTAAACCTGTTTTCTCGAAAATAGCCAAATGTAAAGCGGTAATATCACTATAGCCAATAAAGATTTTTGGATTCTCTTTAATGGCCTGGTAGTCCAAAAGTTCCAGAATTCGGGCAGAACCAGAGCCACCGCGTAAAGCAATAATCGCATCTATAGATTTATCTTTAAACATGGCATTTAATTCACCCGCCCGTTCTTTGTCGGTACCTGCCAGGTGACCATATCTATTTTTGACAAATTCGCCAAACTTTACTTTTAGTCCCATCGCTTCAAAAGATTCTTTAGCGATTTGATAAGGTTCGGTTTCAAAAATAGCACTTGCCGGACTCACAATTCCTATAGTATCTCCTACTTTTAAAGCCTTAGGTTTAATGATATATTTAGATTCATAATTTCTATAGAAACTTGTGGTCGCATAGGAACTTAAAGGAATAGCAAGACTGCTTAGTCCAATATTTTGTAGAAATTTACGTCTTTGCATGATGAGTATTTCAAGTATTAATATTGATCACGAACAGTGGTTAAAACTTCTTCCATTGCTTGTTTAAGCTGCGAATTAGGAACGATGTAGTTGCTGTTCATAAAACTAAAATATAAGGTTTTTCCGCTTTTGGTGATTAAAAGTCCGCTTAGTGAGTGATTGTTTCTAAGTGTCCCCGTTTTAGCGTAAATATAAGGTTTACTTGCTTTATAGAAATTTTTAAGCGTGCCGGATTCACCACTTGCCGGTAATAAGGCTTTAAATTTTTCTTCCCCAATTTCATCAGTGATTTTTGAAATTAACTTCACAATACTGCGTGGAGTAAAAAGATTGTAGCGAGTTAGGCCAGAGCCGTCATGCCAGTTTATTTTGTCAGGAAGATCGCTTAATAAATTTTTCTGAGCATAATCTATTGCAATAGCTGTTTTTAAAGTGTCTGAAATTTCTCCTGCTGCAACCAGTAAAAGCTGTTCTGCAATAAAATTATCACTATCCTGAAGCATTTTTTTATATAAACTGTCTGAAGAGGTATTGTATATAATTCGATCTAACGCTAAGTTTTTCGGGTTTTGCTGCAAAAGCATAACTTCTTTTTGCAGTGTATCGCTTAATAATTTAGCAGAAGTAAATTCAGATGTAATAAAAGGTACAGCACGGGTAGCATCTTCCTTTCTTTTTATGTTTTTTAACCTGAAGACGTTACTGTCGATATCCCTGTAAACACCCATTCCTAAGTCTTTAATTGTTTCGGTAGAAATTGAATCTTTAAAGATCACCGGATAGCTATTGGGTAAATTTTGACCATTTTTAAACCGAAATTCAACTACATTTCCATATAGTGGGAAGGCATTTCTTTCTGCCGAATAATAATCATTATAATCATCCCATGCCCAACCGGGACCAAATCTTTTTTCAGTAAAGCCAGGGGAAAGTAAGAACAGCTTTTTATCGGAATTTCGTAAAAAATCAAGTGTATTTTTAGCATCAAATTCGGCATAAAGAAAACCAGGGTCGCCTGTTCCTTTAAAAATTAGACTGTCTCCGTGAGTTGCATATTTTAAGCTTGGCACAGAATCACCTATAATTTTAAGTGCTGTGTAAAAGGTGAATAATTTTGTGTTTGAGGCCGGGGTGAAGTATTTATTGCCGTTTTTATCGAATAAAATCTTGTTACTTCCTGGATCATAAATTACGAGTCCTGTAAAACCTTGTTTAAAAGCAGGCGAATGGTCAAAAATCTGACTAATATTTTTTGTGTTTTTTAAAGAGGCGCAGCTAAGACAGGAAATGGAGAGTAAGAGAAAGAAGAGTTTTATTTTAATTTGCATTTTTTAGAATCTTAACGGTTTAAAATGGCAATGTTATTTTTTTTAGCTTTAAAAGCATTTTTTTGTTAAAAATTTTTTTATTGTTGATTATAAATGTGAATAAAATCATAAAGTACGTATATTTCTTTTTGTAATTTTAAAATTTAACACAAAAGGAATGGAGAAAAAATTAATTCTTTTCGCTCTTATGAGCATTATGATAACGACTCCCTTTTTTGCACAAAATCGAATTATTTCTGGAACTGTAAAAGTCTCAGAGGATAATATGCCTTTACCTGGAGTAAATGTTATTATAAAAGGTACCAATAATGGGACCGTTACAGACATGCAAGGTAAATATAGTTTAGAGGTTATGCCAAATGCTATATTGGTATTTTCTGCAATTGGTTTCGTAAGTCAGGAGATTGAAATTAGTGGACAGGAGGAATTAAATGTAAGCTTGGTTCAGGATACCGAAAGTCTTGATGAAGTTGTGGTGACGGCATTAGGAATTTCAAGAGATAAAAAGTCTCTGGGTTATGCCACGCAAGAAGTAGAAGGGGAAGATCTGAATATTACAAATCAGCAAAATGTTTTGGGGACATTATCAGGAAGGGTAGCTGGTGTTCAGGTAACCGGTTCCTCGGGGGCAAGTATGGGAGGAACCCAAAAAATTAAGATCAGAGGTGTAAATTCTATTAATGGTGGAGATGAACCATTAATTGTTATCGACGGTACACCAATTTCAAACAGTAATTTCTCTGGGAGTTCAGGAGCAGATTATGGGAACCTTGCTCAGGATATAAACCCTAGTGATATAGCATCTGTAAATGTTTTGAAAGGTCCTGCAGCTTCGGCGTTGTATGGTATTAGGGGGCAATACGGTGTGATCATGATTACTACCAAAAAAGGTAAAAAAGGACCAAAAGAAGTTAGGGTACAGGTAAACTCTTCTTTGATGTTGGAATTTGCAGGTAATTTTCTTCCCAAGCAAAATATGTATGGAGGAGGATCTAGTCAGTCATTTAGAACTTTACCTAATGGCGATCCTTATGTAGACCTTAACGTAGATGAAAGTTGGGGGCCTAGAATGGATGGTACGCCGGTACGCCAGGTATTTAGTTTTTATCCACAAGATCCTACTTATGGGCAGTTAACACCATTTGTACCGCACCCAGATAATGTTAAAAATTATTATGAAACGGGAGTGAACTTAAATAATGGAGTAACCGTATCTGGAGGAAATGAAAATTCGACATATCGTTTAAGTCTTAATGATACCCGAATTGAAGGGGTAGAACCCAATACAGAGCTTAATAGGAATAACCTCGGGGTAAATGCAAGTTTGGATTTGGCGGAAAATCTAACAGTTTCTACTACTATTAATTATGCCAGAAATGAAGCGCAGAGACCAGGGCAGGGTTCAGAATACGGAGTAGCATATCTTAACCAGTGGTTTCAAAGAAATCTTGATATGGATAGGTTAAAAGATTATAGGTATGATGATGGTACGATATTGCACTGGAATTTAAGAAGACCGGATTCAGAGACCGGTGAAATCACGAATTTTAATCCTTTATACTGGAATAACCCTTATTTTAATGCCTACGAGAACTTGTCGAACGATAGTAGAGATCGGTTTTTTGGGGATGTAACTTTAAGTTATAATATTTTGCCGGAACTGGAGATAAGAGGAGCGATTCGGTCTGATATGTATACTCAGAATATCGAAAATCGTACTGCATTTGGCGGTACCGGAGTGCCTTCTTACTCTGTTGGGAAATACCAAAATAAAGAATGGAATTATGAGTTGCTGGCACAATACAATAAGAAGTTTGGCGCTATTTCCATAGATGGAACCCTGGGAGGGAATATATTTAATAGAAATTATTCGTATCTATCGCAGGCGACTGTTGGTGGGCTTTCTGCCCCTGGATTTTATAATATTGATGCTTCTATAGATCGTCCATCTACGACATCGTACAAGTTGGAAAAACAAATACGTAGCCTTTTTGCTATGGTTTCTTTAGGTTATTTGGATACTTATTTTCTGGATGCCTCTATTCGAAATGATAATTCTTCGGCTCTGCCAGAAGATAATAATTCGTACTGGTATCCTTCAATTTCTGGTAGTTTGGTATTTAGTGAGCTAATAAATTTGGATATCCTGTCATTTGGTAAGTTTCGAGCAAGTTATGCCCAGGCTGGATCAGATCTAAGTCCCTATAGAACTACAGTGGCTTATGGAGTAGGAACTGTTTATGATGGAATAAATACACTATATGTTCCAGATAATTTAAATAATCCAGATATAGAACCTTCATTCTCTCATTCTTATGAAACAGGGTTGGATCTGCGCTTTTTTGGAAATAGACTGGGATTGAACTTTACATATTATAAGCAGCGTAATAAAAATCAGATAATAAGCCTAGATGTCTCTGGAGCTAGCGGTTATGAATCGAGTACTATCAATGCAGGGTTGATAGAAAATGATGGTGTAGAGATTAGCTTATCAGGAAAACCAATTCAGACCAATGATTTTAGCTGGGATGCGATTTTTAATATAAGCCGAAATAAAAGTGAAGTAGTCGAGCTTGCTCCAGGTATCGATGTTTATACTTATGGTGCTACAACCTATTCTAGTGTGACCAGTTATCTGAACTCTTATGAGGGCAAACCTTTTGGGAGTCTTGTAGGGCAGGCTTACCAAAGAGATGAAGCGACTGGCGATATCTTGATCGATGATAATGGGATGCCTTTGTACACTGATGCTACTCATGATTTTGGAACGGTTTTGCCCGATTTTACCGGTGGTTTTCAAAATACTATTAGATGGAAAAACTTAAGCCTAAATGCAATGATCGATTTTCAGGGAGGCGGACAGTTTTTTAGTCGATCTAAAATGTTAGGGGTAAGGACGGGACAGGATCCTTTAACAGTAGCAATCAATGAAAACGGAATGAATGTTAGAGATGCATTAGAAGATGGAGGAGGAGTGCGAGTAGCTGGTATTTCAGCAGAAACTGGAGAACAAGTAGAAAATTTTGTAGATGCACGTTCTTACTATAGGAATGTGTTAGGTCGAAGGATTTATGAAGAGTGGTTATATGATGCTTCATACATTAAATTAAGCGAATTAAGATTAGGCTACACTTTTGGAGCAAAAATAATGGAGGTGCTTCCTTTTGAGGCTGTAAATGTGGCTTTTATAGCGCGCAACCCTGCAATGATTTGGCAAAATGCGCCAGACGGTATTGATCCCTCGGCAATTTCTACCGGATCACAATCGATTAGTTGGTATGAGTCGGGACAGTTGGCTACCGTTAGATCTTATGGAATCAATCTTAATATTACGTTTTAAGCAAAATAAAAATGATAAAAAAAATATATAGTATTTTATTACTGGCTTTGGTTTTTCAGAGTTGTGATAATTTCGACGAGGATATTAATATAAATCCTAATCTTCCCAGCCAGGCTTCAGGTACCCAGTTAATAGCTAATGCAGAGCTTTATTTGCCTGGCCTATCCTCATCGCCCAGAGGTGAGTTTTTCGCTCAATATCTCGCAGAAACACAGTATGTAGGAACTTCTTTGTATCCACAAGAAAGTACAAGTTTTTATTCTTATTATCAGGGGCCTTTGGAAAATTTACAAACCGTTTTAAATAATCAGGAGAATTTAAGTTCTACGGAAGGGCCAGTGGATAATCAGGTGGCAGTAGCCAAAATTCTTAGAGCTTATTTTTACTGGAATATTACAGATCGTTGGGGTGATGTACCCTATAAAGAAGCTTTGATGGGATCAGAAAATTTTACACCAGTTTATGATACTCAGCAATCAATTTATTTAGATCTCTTTCAAGAACTAAAAGAAGCTACTTCTATGATGATGGCTGGAAAAATCAATAACGATATTGTATACGATGGAAATATGGATAAATGGCGTAAGCTGGCAAATACCATTAGGTTATTTATGGCTTTAAGATTATCTGAAGTGGATCCCGATCTTGCGCAAACCGAATTCAAAGAAGCTTTGAGCGATGGAGTAATTTTAGATAATGCTGATAATCTGGTATACAGTCATTTGGCAGAAGCAAATAATCAGAATTACTGGTATGGACAGGTAGTGAACCAAAATAGAGAATGGTGGGCGTTAACAGAGAAACTGGTTTCTCATATGTTGCCTTTTGATGATCCAAGATTAGAAGTGTATGGAAATCCTGCAAGAGCGAATAATAATTTTGTAGGGCTTAGATATGGGGAAGAAGAGGCGATAGGGACAGAAGAATATTCTCTTTTAGGTTCAGCTATTTATGCTCAGGACGCGCCTGTTTATCTTGTCACTGCTGCTCAGGTTTATTTTGCAATTGCTGAAGCCGCTTCACGTGGTTGGGTTGGAGAAAGTGCTGAAGAGAATTATAATATGGCTATAGAGCAGTCATTTTTACAGTGGACGGGAAGTAGTGAAGGTGTAGATTCATTCTTAAGCCAGCCAGAAGTTGCCTTCGATGCGAACAACGCTATAGCAAGTATAGCCAACCAAAGATGGGTTCATTTATACATGCATGGTTACGAAGCCTGGTCTGAATGGCGGAGAACAGGATTTCCAACTGGTTTTACGACTCCTAATGGAGCTGAAATCCCATTACGTTTAAGTTACCCTGATAATGAATCTTTCAATAATTCTGATAACTATGAGGAGGCGGTAAATAGGCAGTTTAACGGAGAAGACTTGATTTATGGGCGAGTTTGGTGGGATCAATAGATCAATTATAATTTTTCTGCTGTTTAATATTGTTGTGAAATCAATACTTTTTTCGCAAGAAATTATTGATAAACCAATTCAATTTACAGAAGAGAGAAAGCAATTAAGTTTAGAATATTTAGAGCAACATTATGGTATAGCGCAAAAAGAGCCAATTATTACACCTAGAATGATTGTTTTGCACTGGACGGCCATTCCTTCCTTTAAAAAATCCTTTGATGCGTTTGACGATGTACATCTACCGAACGCGAGAACTGAGATTAAAGATGCAAGTACGTTAAATGTTTCTATTCAATTTTTGATTGATAGAGATGGTCAAATTTATAGATTGATGCCAGAGACCTGGATGGCAAGACATGTTATTGGGTTGAATCATGTTGCTATAGGAGTAGAAAATGTAGGAGGTGCAAAAAAGCCTTTAACTAAAGCGCAATTAAAATCGAATATCTGGCTGGTTGAGTATTTGAAAGCAAAATATGAAACGATAGAATATCTTATTGGGCATTATGAGTATAAAACTTTTGAAAATTCAAATCTATGGTTAGAAAAGGATGATAATTATAGGACAAATAAGATAGACCCGGGGGTAAATTTTATGAAGAAAGTTAGGAAGGCAACACAGTATCTTGATCTAAAAGGAGCGATATAGCAGTGATTTAGATTTATCGAAAAGGCATGCATCATAAAGTGAAAGATTACATATCTTTGCAGGCTATGATTACAGAAGAGACACAGGAGCTGGTAGATAGAGGTATTATGCTTCCTTTAATGGAAGAGTTTTATACTATACAAGGAGAAGGATATCATAAAGGTACTGCTGCTTATTTTATAAGAATAGGGGGTTGTGATGTGGGTTGCCATTGGTGCGATGTTAAGGAAAGCTGGAATGCCGGTTTGCATCCACCAACACATGTGGGTGAGATTGTGGAAAATGCATTGAAATACAGTAAGACTATTGTAATAACCGGTGGTGAGCCCTTAACATGGGATATGACTACGCTTACTGATAGTCTTAAAAAGCAAGGCTGCCAAATTCATATAGAAACTTCTGGTGCTTACCCTCTTACGGGAATTTGGGACTGGATTTGTTTATCGCCTAAAAAGATAAAATTACCGGAACCAGAGATTTATCCAGTAGCTAACGAATTAAAAGTAATTATTTTCAATAAGCATGATTTCAAGTTTGCTGAAGAGCAGGCGGCTCAGGTAGGGGAACACTGTATTTTATATTTACAACCAGAATGGAGTAACCGTGAAAAAATGATTCCGCTTATCGTAGATTATGTAATGCGAAACCCAAAGTGGAAAGTGTCCTTACAAACACATAAATATCTTAATATACCTTAAATAAAAGGCGCTCTGTTTAAACAGAGCGCCTTTTTTAATTTATTAGCACCTTTAAAAGAGATGATACTGCCGGCAGATGCTTGTACCATGTTTTTTGATTAGGTACTATTGCTACTATTTTGCAACTTCAATAGGAACTTTTACATAATATTTATCCCATCCAATAAGTAGATTTGCAGTATTGTTGCCTTCTTTTTCAAAGGCCATAGAAAGTGCATCGATAGGATTTTGCATTTGTCTAACAGGAACATTGATTCTTACTAAATCCAGTTCGTCACTATATTCGTAAGCTCCCCAGGTAAGTGTTTTCTTGTTAAGAATTATTGTCCATTCTTTTTCGTTAGGAATTGAATATAACGTGTAAGTTCCTGCCTTTACTTTTGCACTAGCAATCATTACATCTTTATAGAAGGTGATTTCAGTAGCTTCGTTTGCTCCTGTTCTCCAAACTTCACCGTAAGGAACCAGTTTTCCAAAAACTTCCCGGTCTCTTCTTTGAGGTCGGCTATAGATTACCCTTGCAACAGGTTCATTATTATCATTGCGATAAAGGGCAATGTCCATAGGACTAACGTCCATCTTGGCAAAGTTAGGTCCTTGTGTTTGGGCTATAAGGCTAGAAGGCAAGCTAAGGCCAAAACCTAAAATAGTCAGTATCAGTAATTTTTTCATAAGACTTTTATCATTTATGTTTTGAGTAAATATAATAGCTGCTGGGAATTAGGCTGTTTATAACCTGTTAAAATTTACAGAAGTTACATTGGTAAACTCAATTTGGGAATTACCAGAAAATATGTTTACGTGATTTTCTAATTGCGTAGATTAAATTTTTAAATGTAATTAAAATGTTCTTTATGGTTTAATAATTGTAAGTAATTGTAGATATTCGTTCCCGAATTTTAAGTTTGTGCTTATAAATTTTGTTTGAATCTTAGTTTACTCGATTCGGGATTAAATGCTCCGAGGCGTACTCTAAGTTAGTTTAGTTCAATTCACTGTGAAGTTTTAAAAATATTCAAGTAAACGTGTGGTTTGTTATGCCCGTGACGCCTGGGATTTCCCAATAGTGTCATGGGCTTTTTTTGCACAAATTGTTGATAACTTAAAGGCTTTGTTGTCAGGTAGAGGTATAAAGAAATTAACGTTTTGTTATATTTGTTCGTTATTCATAAAAGAGAAGAACTTAATTGATATAGTATGAGCGAAGAAGCCAAAGAGAAAAAGTATTCGGCGGATAGTATACAGGCGTTAGAAGGGATGGAGCATGTTCGCATGCGACCTTCGATGTATATTGGAGATACTGGTGTAAGAGGTTTGCACCATTTGGTGTATGAAGTTGTTGATAACTCAATCGATGAGGCATTGGCAGGGCACTGTGATGCTATAAAAGTTGATATAAACGAAGACAATTCGATAACTGTAGAGGATAATGGTCGAGGTATCCCTATCGATCTACATAAAAAGGAAGGAGTTTCTGCATTAGAAGTTGTAATGACTAAAATTGGTGCAGGAGGAAAATTTGATAAAGATTCTTACAAAGTTTCAGGTGGTCTTCACGGAGTAGGTGTTAGTTGTGTGAATGCATTATCCACACACTTAAAAGCTACAGTTTATAGAGATGGACAGATTTGGGAGCAGGAATATGAAATAGGGAAGCCTATGTACCCAGTAAAACCTGTTGGGGAAACAGAGCTTAGCGGTACTATAGTTACTTTTAAGCCTGATCCCTCAATTTTTCAGCAAACTTTAGAATATAGTTACGAGACTCTGGCGAAACGTATGCGAGAGTTGGCTTTTCTTAATAAAGGGATAAGGATTGTTCTTACCGATAAAAGAGAAAAAGACGAAAAAGGAGAATTTCTTTCAGAAGAATTTCATTCTGAGGAAGGTCTAAAGGAATTTATTCGTTTTCTGGACGGAACAAGAGAACCGATTATTGCTGATGTGATTAGCATGGAGGGTGAAAAGAACGGTATTCCTGTTGAAGTAGCACTGGTTTATAACGACACCTTTAACGAGAACCTTCATTCGTACGTAAACAATATTAATACCCATGAGGGAGGGACACACCTTTCTGGATTTAGAAGGGGATTAACTACAACTTTAAAAAAATATGCTGATGCTTCAGGTTTACTTGAAAAGGTGAAATTTGAAGTTACAGGAGATGATTTTAGAGAGGGGTTAACTGCTATTATTTCAGTAAAAGTTGCAGAACCTCAGTTTGAAGGACAAACCAAAACTAAATTAGGTAACCGTGAGGTAACTTCAGCGGTATCTCAGGCAGTTTCAGAAATGCTTGAGAATTATCTCGAAGAGAATCCTAATGATGCCAAAACCATTGTTCAAAAAGTAATTCTTGCTGCTCAGGCACGTAACGCTGCGAAAAAAGCCCGTGAAATGGTGCAACGTAAAACAGCCATGAGTATCGGGGGCTTACCTGGAAAATTATCCGACTGTTCAGAGCAGGATCCTAAAAAGTGTGAAGTGTTTCTTGTAGAGGGGGATTCGGCAGGTGGAACGGCGAAACAGGGCCGTGACCGTAATTTTCAGGCAATTTTACCGCTTAGGGGTAAAATACTGAATGTGGAAAAAGCCATGTCACATCGGGTTTTTGATAATGAAGAGATTAAGAATATCTATACTGCTTTAGGAGTTACAATTGGAACCGAGGAAGATAGTAAGGCGCTTAACCTGTCCAAATTGCGTTATCATAAAATCGTAATTATGTGTGATGCGGATGTCGATGGTAGCCATATCGAAACCTTGATTCTAACCTTCTTCTTTAGATATATGAAAGAGTTGATTGAGCAGGGACATATTTATATCGCAACACCACCACTTTATTTAGTGAAAAAAGGAAGCAAAAAGCGTTACGCATGGAATGAAAAGGAGCGTGATGAAATTGCTGACGAATACAGTGGCGGGATCCAGATTCAACGCTATAAAGGTCTGGGAGAAATGAATGCCGAACAACTTTGGGATACCACTATGGATCCTGAGCGTAGAAAATTACGACAGGTAACAATTGATAATAGTGGAGAAGCAGATCGTATTTTCTCTATGCTAATGGGAGACGAAGTTCCACCACGTAGAGAGTTTATCGAGAAAAATGCCAAATATGCTAATATCGATGCTTAATTGAAATAATATTTTATCACATTGAACAAAGCCCCGGAAAATTTCGGGGCTTTGTTATTTTAAATAAATCCCTTTTTTGGGTATGAACTCAGAAAAAATAATTTTAGCCTATAGTCTCCAAGTATTTAACTGGTCTTTATTAGTAAAGCATTTTCATAATTCGTATTTTTGGGATAGTATTAATCGATAAATTCATAAAATGAAAGTTACAGTAGTAGGAGCTGGTGCAGTAGGTGCTAGCTGCGCTGAATACGTTGCCATTAAAAACTTCGCTTCAGAAGTTGTTTTATTAGATATTAAAGAAGGATATGCGGAAGGTAAAGCTATGGATCTTATGCAAACTGCTTCTTTAAATAGTTTTGATACTAAAATTACAGGTAGTACAAATGACTACTCTAAAACAGCAGGTAGTGATGTAGCTGTAATTACCAGTGGTATCCCAAGAAAACCAGGTATGACTCGTGAAGAGCTTATCGGGATTAATGCAGGTATTGTAAAAGAAGTTGCAAGTAATCTTATCAAGCATTCGCCAGATGTTACATTAATCGTTGTGAGTAACCCAATGGATACGATGACGTATTTGGTACATAAAACTACCGGGCTTCCAAAAAATAAAATCATCGGAATGGGAGGAGCATTAGATAGCGCTCGTTTTAAATATAGATTGGCAGAGGCCTTAGAAGCCCCAATTTCTGATGTAGATGGGATGGTAATTGGTGGACACAGTGATACCGGTATGGTACCTCTTACAAGGCTAGCCACTCGTAATAGTGTTCCTGTTTCAGCTTTCCTTTCGGAAGAGCGTTTAAATCAGGTGTCAGAAGACACTAAAGTTGGTGGAGCGACTTTAACCAAACTATTAGGTACAAGCGCTTGGTATGCGCCGGGTGCAGCAGTTTCTGCATTAGTTCAGGCTATTGCTTGCGATCAAAAGAAAATTTTTCCATGTTCAGCCTTCTTAGAAGGAGAGTATGGTTTAAATGATATATCTATAGGAGTGCCTGCTATTATCGGTAAAGATGGATTAGAAAAAATTGTGGAGATTCAGCTGGATGATGCGGAAAAAGCTAAAATTAAAGAGAGTGCAGAAGGTGTTAAAAAGACTAACGGCTTATTAGAGCTGTAATCATATAATGCTTGATGATAAATCAAAAAGCCACAAATTATGTGGCTTTTTTTTATGTTTAAAAGTTAAAATTTTCAAAAAGAATTTATTGGGATTTCATTATTGAAACGCTATATTTGTCCGTTTTTAAAAAAGACCTATATAATTATAATTTGAGGAATAATGCAGAATAAAGGACTTATTAAAGTTTTTGCAATTTTATTTGGTTTAGTGTGTATTTACCAGTTATCGTTTACATACATTACCAATAATGTTGAAAGTGAAGCAGAAGAATTTGCCGCTCAGAAAATTGACGCGAGTGTAGAGAATTATTCGGATTTAAGAGATCAGGCCGAGCAGAAATATCTTGATTCCGTTGGGAATAAGGATATTATAGCCGGGATTACTTATAATACTGCAAAGGATAAGGAATTAAATAAAGGTCTTGACCTGAAAGGTGGTATTAACGTTATCCTGCAAATTTCTGTAGAAGATATTATTAGAGGCCTGGCGAATGATTCTAAAGATCCTGCTTTTAATAAAGCACTTACTGAAGCTAGAGAAGAATCAGTAACCAGTCAGGATGATTATATCGATATTTTCTTCGAGAAATTTGATGCTATTCCTGATGCTAAATTAGCGTCTCCAGATATCTTCGCCAATAAAACTTTAAGCGATGATATCACTTATGATATGTCTAATGATCAGGTTAAGCCTATTATTAGAAGAAAGGTAGACGAGTCTATTACTTCTGCGTTCGAAGTTTTACGTAAGCGTATCGATAAATTCGGTGTTACTCAACCAAATATTCAGCGTTTAGGGAATTCAGGAAGAATTCTGGTAGAGCTTCCTGGAGCAAAGGATGTGAATCGTATTCAGAATTTATTACAAAGTACAGCACAATTAGAATTTTGGCATGTATTTAAAAATACTGAGTTCGGTGGTTTCTTAGCGCAGGCAAATCAGGTGTTAAAGAATGTGGTTTCTGAAGAGGAGAAAGCGACCGAGGTTATAGATACAACTAAACAAACCGATAGTGATATTGATGATTTACTTGCGGATGCTGAAGATAGTACTGCCGTACAAACCAATAATCCTTTATTTGATTTAGTAATCGGCCCTGGTGCGCAAGGAGGTCCTGTTTTAGCCTACTTTAATGTTCAGGATACGGCAAAGGTAAATAGTTATTTATCAATGCCTCAGGTTAGAAATCTTCTTCCTGCTGAACAACGTTATGCCAGATTTGTATGGGGAGTTCCAGATGACGAAACGAATGCTACGGGATTATATGCATTAAAATCAAATAGAGAAAATCAACCACCATTAAGTGGTAGTGTGATTACCGATGCACAGCAAACTTACGATCAGGTAGGTCGTGTTGCCGTTTCTATGCAAATGGACGGTACCGGAGCTAAGATTTGGGAAGAAATGACGGGCTATGCGTCGAATAATCAAACTCAAATCGCTATTGTTTTAGATAACGTGGTGTATTCTGCTCCTGGTGTTTCTACTGGAGCGATTTCTGGAGGGAGAAGTGAAATTACCGGAGATTTCAGTATTGAAGAAGGAAAAGATTTAGCCAATGTATTAAGGGCGGGTAAACTTCCAGCTTCAGCAGAGATTATTTCAAGTGAAATCGTTGGTCCTTCATTAGGACAGGAAGCTATCGATAGCGGTATGCTGTCATTTGGTATTGCGCTAGTGCTAGTACTTCTCTGGATGATTTTCTATTACGGTAAAGCTGGTCTTTTTGCAGATGTTGCCTTAATTGTAAATATCTTGTTTATCTTCGGAATCCTGGCAGGTCTTGGTGCCGTACTTACATTACCTGGTATTGCTGGTATTGTATTAACTATAGGGATGTCTGTAGATGCAAACGTATTAATCTTTGAAAGGATTAAGGAAGAGCTTGCTAAAGGGAAATCTCAGGCAGAATCTATTAAAGATGGATTTAGTAATGCACTTTCTTCTATTTTAGATGCAAATATTACTACCGGCCTTACAGGTTTTATCCTTTTG
Organism: Zunongwangia sp. L-65; assembly: GCF_056859415.1. NCBI lineage: Bacteria > Pseudomonadati > Bacteroidota > Flavobacteriia > Flavobacteriales > Flavobacteriaceae > Zunongwangia > Zunongwangia sp. L-65. The sequence goes on along the minus strand of NZ_JBSXOK010000036.1, from coordinate 57,408 downwards.
ATTTTAGGAACCGGACCAATTAAAGGTTTTGCGACTACTTTATTAATAGGTATTGCTACCTCTTTATTTACAGCGATCTTTATTACTCGATTATTTATCGATGGTTACGGTAAGAATGGAAAATCATTAGAATTTGCTACAGGAATTACCAAGAACCTTTTCAAAGGAATGAATACTGATTTTCTTGGAAAAAGAAAAGTTGCCTATATTATTTCCGGAATATTAATCGTAATAAGTTTAGGATCTTTATTGACCCAGCAATTAAACCTTGGTGTTGATTTTGTTGGGGGGCGTACATACACAGTGAGATTCGATCAGGATGTAAGCCCGACTGAAGTACAAAACATATTGGAAGAACGATTCGGAAATGCTGAAGCGAAAACTTTTGGTCCAAATAATCAGTTAAAGATTACTACAAATTATAAAATTGAGGAAGAAGGTACTGCTATAGATGAAGAAATTCAGGAAGGTCTTTTTGAAAGTCTTCAGCCCTATCTTCCAGGAGATCTTAGTGAAGATGAGTTTATTAATGGTTCTTCAGACAAAACTGTAGGGATTATGGAATCTATGAAAGTGGGGCCTACCATTGCAGAGGATATTAAAGCAGCATCGTTCTGGGCAGTTTTAGGTTCTTTAATTGTAGTTTTCCTTTATATTTTATTAAGATTTAGAAAATGGCAGTTTAGTTTAGGGGCTGTTGTAGCGGTATTCCATGATGTGTTGATCGTTCTTGGAGTATTCTCATTGCTTTATAAATTTATGCCTTTTAGTTTAGAAATTAATCAGGCGTTTATTGCTGCGATCTTAACTGTAATTGGTTACTCGCTGAATGATACCGTGGTTGTTTTTGACAGGATTAGGGAATATGTTAATGAGCATACCACTTGGAAGTTAGGTAAAACGGTAAATGCTGCTTTAAATAGTACATTAAGCCGTACATTAAATACCTCTTTAACTACTTTAGTGGTGTTACTTGCTATCTTTATATTTGGAGGAGAAAGCATTAGAGGATTTATGTTTGCGCTTATCGTTGGTGTGGTAGTTGGTACTTACTCTTCTATCTTTATTGCAACACCTGTAATGTTTGATAGTGTGAAAAAGAAATCATCTATTCAGGATAAAGAAGAAAAGGTTGAAGAAGAAGCTACGGCTTAATTGATCGAAACTTTTAAATAAAAAAGCCTCGCAGAGTTAACCTGCGAGGCTTTTTTATTGCACTATTTTTTATCTTGTAAGAGCTGTCTAAGTAACCTTCTTTATTTATCGTAAATATTTTTAGCATACTTTTGGAAGTAATTAAACTCTTAAGGAGAACTGATGAGAAAGAACTTGAAGCTATAAGGGATATTACCAGCCCTTGCAAACCGCTGTGGCAATTGAAGAAAGTTCGCTGGTAGCTATATTTACTATATAGAAATAGAGCCTGCTATAACTATCCTAAATTTTGTATTTTGCTTTTGGCAACTAAAGACATTAAAGCAATGAAAATAGCGTTTTTATAGCGTGGTTTCAGGTTGCTAGTATAGACATTTTTTGAGCAACATCATCCAGTCGAAAATTTTGTAACGGGATGGATTACGTAAGACGTATTAAGTGTATTCGTGGTTTTATCTTTTAGTGCATAATACCCAATTGTATCTGCTTAAATTAATTTCTTAAAGACCAATAATTAGAGTCAACCAGCCCTATTTACGTCTTAATTTAAAGGAAGTGATTAACGACTCAGGTAGATGCTGTCTGTAAGTAAATGAAGAAAAGCCTGTTAGGGTTGAATTTGAATTCTTGAGGAAGATTGTGCAAATCGTCATGCTACAATTGTAGGGCCTAACGGATAGGTATCGATATTATAAAGCTCTTGAAAAGTTATGAATTCAGAAATAAAAAGGGTTAAAACACCCGGTTTTAGGACGTTTTAACCCTTATTTTTAGCGTTAAAGCTATGATTTAATGCTTTGTAAAAACTTATTGCTGAACGCTAAATCGATCTCCTGTTTTTAAACCCCAGCGTTCAGATAGACCGCCATTTATTTCTAATATAAACTGGGCGGGTACCTGTGATGGCAAAAGACTTTCATCTAAAGGTTTTGCATCTTTTTGGAAGCTAACTATAGTGCTATCGGAATCAAAAAAGATAAGATCTAATGGTATGTAGGTGTTTTTCATATAGAAATTATGTATCGATTCCCTTTGGTAAACAAAAAGCATTCCCTGGGTTTCTTCCATCGATTCACGATACATTAGTCCTGTTGCCCTGGAATAGTCATCATCTGCTATTTCGATATCAAGGGTTTTAATGGTGTCATCTTCCTTATTTATTAGGTATAAATCTGCATCATCCCGAAATTCGATATTTTGAACTTCAATTTCTTTTCCTTCATCATTTTTACAGGAACTACAAAAAAGTATAATCCCCGTTAATCCAAAATATAAAAGTTTATTTATCACTATTGCGCTGTGTTTTGTTGTTTTGCCTGCGGGCGATACATAAAATAAAATCCTGCAATAATAAATGGGATGCTAAGCCATTGTCCTGTGTTTAAAAGCCACGTGGCGCGTTCTTCTACCTGAGCTTCTTTTACAAATTCCACAAAGAATCTTACCGTCCAAAGCAGCACTAAAAATAAGCCAAAAATATATCCAACCTTGAATCTTTTATTGGTTTTCCAATAAAGAAAATAGAGTAGAAGAAAGATTAGCAAGTAGCAAAAGCTTTCGTAAAGCTGCGCGGGGTGCCTGGGGAAAGATTCGCCTAGGTTTTCAAAAATCACTCCGTAATCGCTATTAGTGGGTTTACCGATGATTTCAGAATTCATAAAATTTCCTATTCTCACGAATATACCACCGCAGGCAACGGGAATAACAATACGATCTAAAATCCATAAAACCGGCTTGTCCAGAACACGCTTACGGTAAAGATACATAGCGGTTATTATCCCTATTGCTGCACCATGACTGGCAAGCCCTCTAAAACCGGTAAATTGAAATTCTGGTTCAAACTTTACTGGTAAGAATATTTCTAATAAATGGTGTTGGAAATAATCCCAATCATAAAATATAACATGACCAAGACGTGCTCCTATGAGCGTAGCAAGTACAGTATAGATAAAAAGAGAGTCTAATTTTTCTAGAGGAATACGTTCCCGGGTATAGATGGCCTTCATGATATACCAGCCTAGACCAAAGGCAATTAGAAACATTAGGCTATAATAGTGTATTGTTAGGATCCCTAAATCTATCCCTTCGGAAGGGCTCCATCTCATGGCGTCAATAAGCATTATTTTGAATTTCGGTTGAGCTGTAAAGATACATATTTGCAAAAACTTCGCCTATAAAATGAAGCTTAATCACTTCTATTGGCTGATATCTTATTTACACTTATGCTGAAAAAATGCTAAGGCACAGGATCGTAACCGCTACCACCCCAGGGATGACAACTAAATATTCGTTTTAAAGCTAACCATCCACCTTTAAAAAGTCCGTGTTTTTGTAATGCTGCAATCGTGTAATTAGAACAGGTGGGGGTATACCTGCAGGTAGCGGGTGTAAGAGGAGAAATAAAATTCTGGTAGCATTTTACCAAAATAATAAATGGATAAATAAGCATTTTTTTAAGCATAGTTATCCATTTATTGATTGTTTGTTTTTAATTGATGGAAAAAGTGGTTCCGTCTTTACCATCTTTTAGCTGGATCCCCATTTCCTGTAATTGATCTCGAATTTTGTCACTTGTAGCGAAATCACGGTTATTTCTGGCTTCCGCTCTAAGTTTTATAAGAAGCTCTACTGCTCCCGAAAGTTTGTCTGAATTATTATCTAAACTTTTCTCGCCGTCGCGTAAGCCTAAAATATCAAATAAGAAATCGTGAAGCACCTGCTTCAGCTCTAACTTATCTTCTGCAGATATCTTTAAGCTTTCTTCTTTTATAGCGTTTATCCATTTTACAGCGTCAAATAATTTTGCAATTAATATAGGGCTGTTAAAATCATCGTTCATGGCGTCGTAGCAAGATTGCTTCCACTCAGCAAGATTAATGGTGCTAGCAGAAGATTCAGGTAGATCATCTATAGATGCGTAGGCTTCCATTAGCCTGTTGAAGCCTTTTTCACTTGCGCTTAGTGCTTCTTTAGAAAAATCTAAAATACTGCGATAATGTGCCTGTAGCATAAAAAAACGTGCTACGTTAGGAGAAAAAGCTTTACCAATTACTTCATTTTTTCCGCTAAAAAGCTCTTCAGGGAGAATATTGTTGCCGGTGCTTTTAGCCATTTTCTTCCCGTTAAGGGTAAGCATGTTGGCGTGCATCCAGTAGTGAACTGGATCTTTACCGGTAGCAGCTTCGCCCTGGGCAATTTCACATTCGTGATGTGGGAATTTTAAGTCCATTCCCCCGCCATGAATATCAAATTCTTCTCCAAGGTATTTGGTGCTCATTACGGTACATTCTAAATGCCATCCCGGGAAACCATCACTCCATGGTGAGGGCCAGCGCATAATATGTTGTGGTTCTGCTTTTTTCCAAAGTGCAAAATCCTGCGGATTTCTTTTATCACTTTGTGCGGCAAGCTCTCTTGTATTTGCAATCATATCTTCGATTGCCCTACCGCTTAATTTACCATAGTGCTTTTCTTCGTTATATTTTAAAACATCAAAATAAACAGAACCATTAGCTTCGTAAGCAAATCCTCTATCGATAATCGTTTTAATGATTTCTATCTGCTCTACAATATGTCCTGTCGCTGTAGGTTCTATACTAGGGGGAAGATTGTTGAATTTCTCCAGGATATTGTGAAAATCTACGGTGTATTTTTGCACCACTTCCATAGGCTCAATCTGTTCAAGTCTTGCTTTTTTAGCAATTCTGTCTTCTCCGGTTTCGGCATCATTTTCCAAATGACCGGCGTCGGTAATATTTCGAACATATCTCACTTTATATCCCAGATGCTTTAGGTATCTAAACACCAGGTCGAAAGAAATAAAAGTGCGACAATTTCCTAAATGAACGTTGCTATATACGGTTGGACCGCAAACATACATTCCAACGTAGCTATCGTTTATAGGTTTGAATACTTCTTTCTCTCCAGAAATTGAATTGTAAATTTTTAGCTGTTGTTCTTCGAAAAGCGCCATAAAGAGCGTAGTTTTAAGAAAGCAAGTTAATTAAAATGTAGTATCTAGCTTAATATAGTCCAAAAATTCTCTACGAACTTCTTTTTGTTTAAAAGCACCGCCAAATTCACTGGTTACGGTACTGCTTTCTATATCTCTTATTCCACGGCTATTTACGCAAAGGTGTTTGGCATCAACAACGCATGCTACATCTTCAGTTCCCAACACTTGCTGAAGTTCCTGTACAATTTGCATGGTCATTCGTTCCTGTACCTGTGGTCTTTTGGCGTAATAATCTACTATTCTGTTCATTTTGGATAAACCTACAACGGTACCATTAGAAATATACGCTACATGTGCTTTTCCAACAATTGGTAGAAGGTGATGTTCGCAGGTAGAATAAACTGTAATATTCTTCTCTACAAGCATCTCACCATATTTGTATTTATTGTCAAAAACCGATGCTTTTGGTTTTCTTTTTGGATCCAGCCCAGAGAAAATCTCATTTACAAACATTTTTGCTACACGTTGAGGCGTACCCTTTAGACTATCGTCGGTAAGATCTAATCCAAGTGTTTGCATAATATGTTCAACATCTTCTCTAATTAGTGCAATCTTATCAGTATCACTAACTTCAAAAGCATCTTTTCTTATAGGTGTTTCTGCACTACTTCCGGCGTGTGCATCACCCATTTCGTCAATTTCATTCAAAACTTTGTCTATTTTCATGCCGTTTTACGCTATAAGTCGTAAAGTATTCATTTAGCTTGCAAAGATACACATTTAATACTTTTAATACTGATTTTCCTGCCTCTTGTCTATTAATGGATTTTTGCATTATATAATTTTATAATTTGCGCGCAATGCGCGCAAACACGTTGAAAACAGGTCTTTTTGTATCCCTTTTTTTGCTGGTTACCACTCTTATTGCACAAGGTTCCCGTTGTGCAGATATTCGTCCTTTTTGTGCGGGTAATGAAGAGCTTGTTTTTGAAAATTCAAATAGGCTGAATAGCGAGGTGGTGGCCGGGGAAAGCGGTCCGGATTATGGGTGCGTAGAGTTTCCCAGGTATCCTTCCTGGTTTTATTTGCAAATAGAAGATTCGGGAGATTTAGAGTTTTTGATTTCTCAAAGCGAAAATGAAGATGGGAGCGGAGAAGCTTTAGATGTTGATTTCGTGATTTGGGGCCCATTTAACGCTTCAGAGGATTATTGTAACAACGAGTTACTGTCTGAAAAAAATCATGTGGATTGTTCATATTCCGAAGATGCTGTAGAAGTGGCTGCGATCAATAATGCTAAAAAAGGTGAGGTCTATGTTTTTTTGCTAACCAACTACAGTGAACTTCCTGGTTTTATCAATTTGAAGCAAACCAATAATGGTAGCAATGCAGGTTCTACAAATTGTGCTATTCTAAACGGAATTTTGGGAGCAGATAAAGTAGTTTGTGGGGAAAACGAAACTATACTTAATGTAGAGGTACAAGGAGCCATAGGCTATCAGTGGTTTGTTTTTGATGAAAATAAAGATGATTTTGTTCAATTAGAGGCTGAAAATAAAGCACAGTTAAAGGTTACCGTAAGTGGTACCTACCGAGTTTTAATCCAGAATGCTGATGGGGATAACACTATAGGAGATAATGTGGAGGTGACTTTTTATGATCGCCCTGTAATTAAGGAGCCTGTGGAAGCCATATTTGTTTGTGAACAGGATAGCCTTATTGATCTAACCATAAAACAAACTGAACTATTATCGCTTAATACCTCTCCGGAATTTTTCAAAGTAGAATATTTTGAGACAGAAGAAGGTGCTCTTAATAACAATAAAATTCCGGATCCTGAAAATTATAGCGTAAGTAGAGAGACAATTTTGGCCCGTATAGTAAATCTTGAATCTGGTTGCATATCAGATATTGCGGCAATTCATTTAGATATTCGGACGCTTCCCGAAACACCTTTGGAGGAAAACTATAGAATTTGCGTGGATGCTTACGGATTATTTAATGATGAGCTTGTACTGGGAAAAGATTTTGGCAAAAGTTATGAGTATTCCTGGTACAATGGAGAGGAGTTAATATCTTCGGAATACGATTTATATTTATATGAAGAGTCTGCTAATCCCAATTACACGTTGGTGTTGACTGAAAAATTTACAGGTTGTGAAGTTCGTTTTTCCACTACTGTTAGTTACGTGTCTGAACCGAATTCGGTAAAAGTAGACATTTTAAAGGGTGATTTTGAAAATAGCTGGACTGTAGAAATTAATGCGTCACGCAATATTGGGCATTCCTCGGAATTTGAGTACAGCCTGGATAATGGGGCCTATACATCCGATCCTGTTTTTCGTAATATCCAGCGAGGAGTTCATGAATTACAAATTCGGGAAGCAGGCGGTTGTGGAGGAGTTGTTGTAAAAGAGTTTACAGTTGTAGGCTATGATTTTTTCTTTACTCCTAATGGAGATGGTTATAACGATCGTTGGTCAGTAACGCAGGATGCGGATTATAAGGTGCTTAAGATTAGGGTTTTTGATCGTAATGGTGTTTTTTTAAAGAATATAGACCCGGATGGAGAAGGTTGGGATGGGCTTATGAATGGTAAACTTTTGCCTGAAGATGATTATTGGTTCAATTTGGAATATGTGAACTTTAAAACAAGTAGCAGGCACAATTTTAGTGCTCATTTTAGTTTAATAAAATAAAAAAGCCTAATGAATTGAAATTCTTCAGTTATTAGGCTTTTCTGTAAATCGCGAGATTTACTCGATAAATCGAGATTTTTAATTCCTTATTAAGGCTATGATTTTCTTAGATTTTTACCAATCGTAGAAAAATATTATTTGCTGTTTAATGTTATGGTTAAAAACTATCTGGCTGCTATTATAATCCAAAGCTTAGCGAAAACACGAGGCTAGAAAATTCCCTGTCGATAGCCGCAGTATTTGTTAAACCAACCTGATAAAGGGATCTGCTCTCAGAGTACTGGGTGTTAGTATAAGCTGCGTCGATTTTAAAGGCACCAAAACTATAACCAATTCCTGCAGAGTATCCATCTAAATCGCTCATAGTAACCCCGTCTTTGTATGGACTTTCCTCGTAACGGTATCCTCCCCTTAAGCTCCAGTTATCAATTCTGTACTCTCCTCCAACCTTAATGCTGGATGCTCCTTTTAAGTTTTCAGCGATAATATTGTTTTGTATGATGAAATCTGCATCATCAGTAGGTTGAAATTCAGTGTTTCCGTAATCTTTATAGCTGTAATCCAGGCTAATTAAGCCTTGTCCACCAAGCACAAGTGCAGCACTTCCGGTTATTTTCCCAGAGGTTCTAAGTTTGTATTCAGGATAAACATTAATAACATCTGGATTTACAATAACGCTTTCATCGTATACATCACTATACGTTCTTAAAGATTGAGAAGCCTCTTCTCTAATATTGTACCAGGTTGGGGTGTCGTAAGTAGCTCCTATTCTAAACTGATCGGTGATCTTATAAATTCCACCAATCTGAGCAGAAAAGCCATCCCCATCAGTACTTAGTGAATTTACAAATGAAATTTCATTTGTTTCACTACCTGTATTTGCGTTGCTTTCAAAATATCTGGTAGTACGGTCATAATTAATGAAATGGCTATTTAAGTTAATCCCCAGGTATAATTTTTTTTGAAATTCAGCAGCGAAGTTAAAAGAGATTTTACCGTTAAGCCCTGTAGAAATATAATTATAACTATTTTGAAATTGTCCGGGAGATAGTGACGAGTAGTATTTAGTATTTTCAATATCATCACTTTCTGGATTAATGATAAATCCCTGATATCCTAAGAGTGCTTGTTGGGCGCCATATCCTTCGTTTTCTCCAAGATAGGCATAAAGGTCGTCGATGCTTTCATCATCATATGGGATTAAAAGATCTAGAGGAACCCCTTGGGCATAACTTAGAAAATATTGATCAATTGAATTATTACTTAATCCTGCAGCTTTAAAGGAATCATCAAAATTATTTTCTTCAGCATAATTAACACCAAAACTAAATTTAGTAAACTCGCTATCACCATTAGAGTTAAATATTAATGCTATACCGGCCTGATTTAAATTAAAATCACTGTGCTCTGCATTATTAATACCAGAGAAGTAAGTAGTAGTATTTTCTTTGGATATATCACTAAAGGTTAATGTTGCGGCACTATTTATAAATACTGCTGAGCTGGCAGGATTAATACTAATGGCTGAAATATCGCCGCCAAGGGCACCAAAGGCTCCACTCATAGCCTGAAACCTGGCCGTACCCTTTAGATCGGTATGAGAATACCTGAAGGCATCGGTTATATCCTGAGCTTTCAAATCACAGAATGTAATGATTGCCAGTAAAGTGAAAGTTAAAATCTTTTTCATAATTAGGTGTTATATTCAATTTTAGGCAATAAAATACCTTACAGTGTTTCCGCTGTAAGGTATTTATATGTAAGTTTATTCTAGCCTCTTCCTCCTCGGCCACCGCGGGAACTGCCTCCTCCAGATGATCTACTGCCTCCTGATGATCTGCTACTTCCAGAAGAACTTCTTCCTACAGAGCCAGAACTTCTTGAAGGAGAAGATGTTCTAACAGAAGATCGCGTTGGTGTTGTTGATCTCGATCTGCTGGGCTGATAAGTAGAATTATCTGAAGATCTGCCTATGGAAGATCTGGAACCGGAGTTGTTACTTCTGTTATAAGAAGTTGAACTTCTCCTGTTAGATCGTGAGTAAACATTAGTATTTTCTCTATCGGTAACACGATTTCGTGTAGATGTAGATCTGCTGCTTCTCGAATTACTATCTATATTTCTTATATCTCTAATTCTTCTGGAATATGAAGAGTTACTTCTTGCTCTTGTAGTAGCGTCATTTCTACGGCTGGATACATTAGAATAAGAACTTCTGGAATTACGTCGAGAATTGGTGTATGAATATGTTGGCTGATAATAATTATGGTAATTATTAGCATAATAACCACCGTAATAACCACGGTTCCATCTTCCGTAATACCATGGGGAAAATCCACCCCAGCCATAGCCATAAGCCCATCCAGCACCGTAGAGGGGAGCGCCCCAGCCTATGCCCCAGCTACCCCAGTATGGGTTTGCAAAATAAGGATCATAGAAACCGTTCCAGCCGCCCCAGCCAAAGCCGCCCCATCCGTATCCCATTGCAAAGTATGGGTTGTAAAATCCTCTACCCCATGCGCCTCCGTAGTTGTAGATGTTTATGGTAGTATCGTCTGGATCACCCTGACCCCAAGGAGCGTAGGAGCCGTTGTAGGCCATTGTTCCTTCTTCGTTATACATTTCTTCATCTTCAGGATATCCCGAATTAGAGGAGTAAGAATCAATATCTGTAAATACTACATCTTGCTGCATCGCGTTTTCTAACATTGCAGACTGCTGTGCGAACGCATTTTTGTAGTAAGAGTTAGCTTCTTTAAGTTTTTCCTCTCGCTGCTCATTAGCATTTTGAGGTCTCTCATAACCGGTACGTGGACGATCTACAGTTCTGGAAGATTCACCATAGATACCATCGTTGTACCCTGAATATTGGTAAGAACCACATGATGCTAATAATAGCAATAACACAGGTGTTATTAAAAATGAAGTTCTGTGAAGTAAATTATCATTGCGTATCATTAGCTTGTTTTTTAATTGTTGAACATTACAAATTTAGTTAGTTTTGCGCTAACAAAATAAGTCTATATTGTGTTTCTTTAAAATACAATATTTATGCCAAAAAACAATAATGGGTAAGAATTTAACTAGCAGAGAACAAGACTATTCTAAATGGTATAACGAGCTTGTCGTAAAAGCCGATCTTGCTGAGAATTCAGCAGTTAGAGGGTGTATGGTTATCAAACCTTATGGTTACGCCATATGGGAAAAGATGCAGGCCGAATTAGATAGAATGTTTAAAGAAACCGGGCATCAAAATGCCTATTTCCCGCTGTTTGTGCCTAAAAGCCTTTTTGAAGCCGAAGAGAAAAATGCAGAAGGTTTTGCAAAAGAATGTGCGGTAGTAACCCATTACCGACTAAAAACCGATGAGGAAAATAAGGGAAAACTTATTGTGGACCCTGCAGCAAAATTAGAGGAAGAGCTGGTGGTAAGACCCACCTCTGAAGCAGTTATTTGGAATACTTATAAAAACTGGATACAATCGTACAGGGATTTGCCAATTCTTATTAATCAATGGGCAAACGTAGTACGTTGGGAAATGAGAACAAGATTGTTTCTTAGAACCTCTGAGTTTTTATGGCAAGAAGGCCATACTGCGCATGCAACCAGACAGGAAGCCTTGGCTGAAACCATGCAGATGAATGATATTTATGCCGAATTTGTAGAGAATTTTATGGCTACACCGGTTATAAAAGGGGCGAAAACGGAGAATGAACGTTTTGCGGGGGCAGAAGAAACCTATTGTATTGAGGCTTTAATGCAAGATGGTAAAGCTTTACAAGCGGGAACTTCTCATTTTTTAGGTCAGAATTTTGCAAAAGCTTTTGATGTAAAGTTTGCAACCAAAGAAGGAGGCTTAGAGCATGTTTGGGCAACGTCATGGGGTGTTTCCACTCGTTTAATGGGAGCGCTTGTAATGACGCATAGCGATGATAAAGGTTTGGTGTTGCCTCCAAAATTAGCGCCAATTCAAGTAGTGATCGTTCCTATATATAGGAGTGAAGAGCAGTTAGACCAAATTTCTGATGTAGCTAACGGCTTGGTAAAAGATTTAAGAGCTAAGGGTATTTCAGTAAAATTTGATAATAGGGATACGCACAAACCTGGATGGAAGTTTGCCCAGTATGAGCTGCAAGGTGTGCCGGTTCGATTAGCTATTGGTCCAAAAGATATTGAAAAAGGAACGGTAGAACTTGCCAGAAGGGATACGCTTACCAAAGAGTTTGTTGAAATGGATGGCGTAGTAGAAAAAGTAGTGGCTTTAATGGAGGAAATCCAGGAAACTTTATATCATAAAGCCAAGAACTTTAGAGATGAGCATATTACTAAAGTAGATAGTTTTGATGAGTTTAAAGCCATTTTAAAGAAAAAGGGAGGTTTTATATCGGCGCATTGGGACGGTACGCCAGAAACCGAAAATAGAATTAAAGAATTAACTAAAGCTACTATTAGATGTGTTCCATTTGATCGTAAAGAAGAGGAGGGAACCTGTGTTTTAACAGGTAAACCATCTAGCGGTAGAGTGCTATTTGCGAAGGCGTATTAATTTTTTTCAATTTTTTTTCGCGAACTCTTGTGGCATTCAAAAATAGTTGTATTTTTGCATCCGCAATTGAAACAAAAAATTGTTGGTCCGTTCGTCTAGGGGTTAGGACGCCAGGTTTTCATCCTGGTAACAGGGGTTCGATTCCCCTACGGACTACTAAAAACACAAGTAGTTTGTGTTGTCGAGAAGCCTTAATTGGCATGAAATTTTAATAATATTTGGTCCGTTCGTCTAGGGGTTAGGACGCCAGGTTTTCATCCTGGTAACAGGGGTTCGATTCCCCTACGGACTACTTTTAAAGAATTAATTAAATTATCTGTAATGGCAAATCATAAGTCAGCGTTAAAGAGAATCCGTAGCAACGAGGCTAAAAGGCTTAGAAATCGCTATCAACATAAAACAACAAGAAACGCTATTAAAAAATTGCGTGACACTGAAGATAAGAAAGAGGCAGAGACTCTTTATCCTTCTGTAGTTTCTATGATTGATAAGTTGGCTAAAAAGAACATTATACACACCAATAAGGCTTCTAACTTAAAGTCTAAGCTCGCTAAGCACGTAGCTGCACTTTAATTTAGAGTTTATAAGTGTTCAATTTATAGAGGAATGCTCTCTACTTTAGGGAGCATTTTTTTATTGTTCGGCTTTTAGTAAAAAATAAAGCTCCTTCATGTAGATTGAAGGAGCTTTTCATATTTCCAGTGATTTCTGTTTTAAAATACAGATAAGCCTGTTAGGGTCGTAAGTCTTTCCAGCGCTTTCATTCCTAATTCAGAATTTCCTTTCTTATTTAAAACAGGACTCCAGACTGCTACTGAATATTGTTGAGGATGAATAGCAGCAATACCACCACCAACACCACTTTTCCCGGGTAGGCCAACTTCAAAACTAAACTCGCCGGATTCATCATAAAATCCGCAGGTTTGCATTAGCGCATTTAAACGCTTTACCGTGCTTGGGTTTAATATTTGTGCGCCAGAATGTAGAATTTCGCCTTTATTGGCATAGAGCATAAATGCTTTAGCCAAAGATTTGCAGGACATGGCTATAGAGCAGGAATAGAAATAAAAATCAATAATTTCCTCTACATCACATTTAATATTGCCTAAAGCTTTCATATAATTCACTAAAGCTATATTTCGGTATCCTGATGAAAGCTCTGATTGCGCAACACTTTCATCATAATCAATATCCTCTTCTCCGGTGATTTTCCTAACAAATTCCAGCAATTCTTTTTTAGGATTATCTAAAACATCAACAAGAATATCTGAAATCACCAAAGCACCAGAATTTATAAATGGATTTCTGGGAATACCACGGTCTTGCTCCAATTGCATTAACGAATTAAAAGGATTGCCTGATGGTTCTACATGAACGCGTTCCCAAACCTTGGTGCCTAAGTTTTTTATAGCTAAGGAAAGTGTAAAGACCTTACTGATAGATTGTATCGAAAACTTCTCTTCGTGATCACCAAATCCATAAAATTCGTTTTCATTCCGATATAAATGCATTCCGAATTTTTTAGGATCCACTCGGGCAAGTTCAGGAATGTATGATGCAACTTTTCCCTTTACATCGCGATAACTCATTTCTTCCTGAATGGTGTTTAGTATTTCGTGATAATCTATCATCAGTTAAGATTGGTTAAATTGGTTCCTGTTGCCGCTTCGTAGGCATCTTTATTGCATTTAAATATTCTGGCAGAAGGAGTTCCTCTTAAAATTACTTCATTTTTATTTAGTTCCAGCCAGCTGCCCTCTCGTAAACCTACAACAGGCTGGCTGTTAAAATGATGAAACTCTTTAATACGTGTTTCTCTTGTTTCTCCCTTATGCGTAGAATTTACATCGGGATCTAAATAATGCGGATTGATATTAAAAGGAATTAAGCCTAAAGTTTTAAAAGATTTAGGAAGAACTATAGGCATGTCGTTTGTAGTGCCCATGGTGAGTCCACCAATATTTGTGCCGGCACTGGTTCCTAAATAAGGAGTGCCGTTTAGTATTACATTCTTTAGAATATCGATCAATCCATTTCTGTACAATTCACTTACCAGCAAGAAAGTATTGCCGCCACCGGTAAAGATTCCTTCAGCATTTTGTATTGCTTTAACCGCATCTTCAAATTCATGGATACCCCTTAGGCTAAGGTTAGCTTTTTTGAAAGCTTCTTTCGCTTTTAGTGTGTACTCATCATGAGAAATACCACCCGGTCTTGCGTAAGGTATAAATAAAACCTCCTTGTCATTTCCATAAAGATCAGTAAGATGTGGTATTAAGTATTCCAGATAGCCCTCGCCGTGCAGCGTAGAAGTACTTGCTAATATCGCTTTCATCATTTTCATTATTTTTTGGTAAAAGTAGCTAGAAAACTGACTTTTAACAAAAGTTTACGCTGTGTATATAGCTAATTTTAGGTTAAGAATGGTTATTTTAATGCTATAAATTATTGCTATGTACCGTACACTCTTTTTCCTTTTTTTATTTGTTTCAGCAACTGGTTTTGCTCAAAATGCTAACGTGCAACTCGATGGTCAAATAACAGTGCCCGAGGGAGATGATCCGGATGGAATTACAATCTTTAATGAGGCCAATAGTAAAGGGACAATTTCTAATGAAAAAGGAGAATTTAAGATTAATGCCCGTTTAAATGACCGAATTGTTTTTTCTTCACTTCAATTTGAGCAGTTTTCCGTAAGAATTACTAAAGATATTTTAGCTTCTAAAATGCTGAATGTTTCTATTAATATAGCACTAAACAAACTTCCTGAAGTACGGGTTTCTGCCGGAACATTATCGGGCTCAATAAACGTAGATGTAAACCGAATAAAAGTTACTCCTGCACAAATCCCAAATATGAATGTTTCAATGCTAGAAACTCCTAAGGTAAAATCACCGGAGTCTTATCCTGTTCGGAATCAGGCACAGTTGTCCAGTCAAACATACATGGTAAACGGTCTAAACCTTATCAATGTTTTCAAGCTGGTAACAGGAAAATACGGTAAAGAAAAAGAAGATTACAGAGCAATACCTTATGCACAGCTAGATGATGAAATCAAGCAAATGTATAGTAATGATTTCTTTAAAGAAACATTAGATCTGGAAGCTAATCAGGTAAATGATTTTATATTTTTCGCTGCCGATAATGGATTAAACGGGCAAATGCTTTCTGAAGAAAACGAACTAGATATCATTCAGTTTTTAATCGAGCAACGCAAAGCTTACCAAGCGCATTTGGATGCGAGAGTAGAAACTTTAGATTGATATTTGTTGATTTCGGTATAATTTTTTTAGACATTTAAAGTTATAGTATTTGGAGATTTACTGGATGTTGTTTTGGAGAATGCTAGGCTGGGGTAAGTTTTCGTAGTTAGTTTTCATCAATCAATGATCCTTTGCGAATTAAAATTTTCTTATCGTCTATTTTAGTTATGCCAGCTATCAGTTTTTCACAATCTAAGGTGATTGAAGGAAAAATTGTAGCTGATTCTTTAGATGGGAGCTTAATTAATATCATAAATATATCCTCAGGTAGAGGAACCACCAGTGATAAATCTGGAAGTTTTATGATTTCGGCTTCCGTGATGGATACCATCTTATTTTCTTCAGTCCAGTATAAAAAGAAAGAAGTGGTAGTAACTTCTTCGACTTACGAACAAGCTTTTTTTACAGTTCATCTTCAGGCGGCCATCAATCAATTAGATGAAGTTAAATTGCCCAATCTCTCAGGGAATTTAGCTGCAGATATCAAATCGATGCCTATTAACGATAAATATGCGCTAAATGCACCTATGTCTTTAAAAATGCCGCTTCGGCAAGAAGAAAAATTATTGTATACCGCGACTACAGGCCCTGGTGGTATGCGTTTAAAATGGTATAGTGCTTTATTTGGTATAGTTCCGTTAGATCCTATTATCAATGGATTAAGTGGAAGAACAAAAATGCTTAAAAGCTTAAATGAGCGTGTGTTAGATCAGAATATATTGGAAACTGAGTTAGATTTAAGAAGAAGCTTTCTACTCGATAAATGCCATTTAACCGAAGAACAATTATACCTTTTTATAAATTATTGCTTTGTTCAATCTGAATTTAAAGAATTGCGCAACGATCCCGATAAGCTTCAGCTGTTGGAGTTTTATAAGCGAGAATCGGTTAAGTTCCTTAAATTATTAACGCAGCAACGCACAGAGATCCAAATCGATTCTGTTCATTAAAATAAAATTTAGTGCAAAAACCTTTTTTCGTAGTTATTTTTTTGTTTTTAAGCATGATCTTAAAAGCCCAGCAACCGGTAGAACTGGAAGGTAAAATCCTGGCCGATAGTTTAGAATATACTTTTATAAACATCATCAATATAAGTTCTCATGTTGGTACGACCAACGATCCAGACGGCCATTTTGTTGTTAAGGTAAAAGAAAGTGATACGTTGCAATTTTCATCAGTTCAGTATCAAAAGAAAGAGGTTGTGATCACTAAGGCTATTTTGAATGCGAAGTTTTTAGAAGTCTTTTTATTGCCTGGCGTTAATCAGTTAGACGAAGTCTATCTCTTCGATTCAAAACTAATTGGAAATCTGGAAAAGGATTTTACCAAGATCGATTTTTATGATAAATACCAATTAAATGCCCCACAATTAAAACAGGATATTCCTTCTTTAATCGACAGAAAATTAGCGGCCACGGGTGGTGATCCGTCTAACCTTCTTTTAAATACCATTACAGGAGAACGGCAAAAAGTAAAAAAGATAAAGGCGAATATGGTTTATGATGATCGTGTAGAAAAGGCTTTGGAATTAATTGCGCCAGATAATATTCTTAAAATGGGAATTCAGGAGGACGAATTAATGTTGTTTATCTATTTCTGTGCAGAGGATGAACTATTCAATTTGTACGTAGATCGGGAAAGCAAAGGACCTCTTTTTGAGTTTTTTCAGCATAAAGTAAAATCGTGGAAGAAAAGAAAAAGTTAGTAATGCGATATTGGATATTTTTGGTGATAATTTTTTTCAATATTTCCTTAGGATTTTCTCAGGAGCGTGAAGAGCTTTTAGGGAAAATCACTAACGATTCCATAGGAGAAACCTTTATAAATATTGTAAATATTACGGCAGAAACAGGGACCGTAAACGAGCCCGATGGCCGATTTGGTATTTTGGTGAGAGAGAACGACAGTATTTTATTTTCTTCAGTGCAATTTCAAAAAGAATACATTCTTATTACAAGAGAAATTTTAAATGAAGGCTTCCTGGAAGTCACTTTAACCGAAGAAATCAATCAACTAGAGAATGTTTATCTAAGTGATGTAAAACTTATTGGTGATCTGGAAAGTGATATTAAACACATGAAGGTAAAACCGCTAATGTTTATACCGCCGCCGCGAAAAAAACTAAGCATGGCGCAACGAAAAATGGGCTCTTACGGGGGAGGTTTAGGAATGCTTATCGGGATGATAAATGGCGATTTAAAATATCTAAAAAAAGCCCAGGGAAATTACGAATTACAGGCAGAGGCGCAGCAATTATTAGAGACAATACCAAAATCGATATTTACTGAAGATTTTGGCCTGGAAGAGTGGGAAATTATCAATTTCATGTTTTACTGCGCGCGTAAAAGCGATTCACAACTTCAGCAATTAGTCGCTAAAGATGAAACTTTAAAACTTATCGATTATTTTAAAGCCGAAGCTGAAGCTTTTAAAACCATAAGTCGTAAAGGGGATGTGCCAGAACTAGAAAATCAGAATCGATAATTATCACCTCGTCTCCTAAAAAGTCCTTTAAATTGCTGAACTTCGTATTTTGGACTAGTATTTGTTATTTCTGAAATAAATTTTTAAAATGAAAAAAGCCGTTCTTCTAATATTGGTTGTTTTTGCAAGTCTTTCTTTTAAAACTATTGCACATAAATTTTATTTAAGTGTTACGGAGATTGAGTATAAAAAGGAGAAAAAAGACCTTCAAATTGTTTCAAAAGTGTTTATAGACGACTTTAAAAATGTTTTAGAAAAACGATACGGAGAAACCATCACCTTATCTAAAGAAGCTGAAGTCGGCCCGGTAAATCCATTAATTCAGAAATATTTATCCGCCAAATTTAAAATATCGGTAGACGGCAAGCCGGTATCCCTAAATTATCTTGGTAAAAAGTATGATAAAGACCAGCTTATCTTATTTATTGAAGCTGAAAATCTTGAACCCTTTAAAGAAATAAGCATCACAAATGCGGTACTTACCGATATGTTCGATGATCAAAAAAATGTGGTTAATGTTAAAATAGGAAAAGAGGTAAAAAGCCTTATGCTTCGCAGAGATACTGAAACCAATGTGTTAAATTTCGGTGATTGGTTCTAAAACCGGTAATAAATTATTTATTTTTAACAATATTTAATAAATCGATCCTACATGAAGACAGTCAAACTATTATGTACTGCGTTTTTAATGTTTGTTATAGCGGGAGTGAACGCCCAGGAGCAACAACAAGAATCCCAAAAACCGCAAGGACATACTAATCAAAACAAATTTAGACAATTATACCAGGAATTTAGAGATCCAAGTATGTACCGTACAGCCTCTGGAGCACCTGGAGAGGCGTATTATCAAAATGAAGCCGATTATAAGATGGATATCGTCTTAGATGATGAAAACACCAGGCTTAGCGGTGAAGAGACGATAACTTACCACAATAATTCAAAAAATAAATTGGAGTATTTATGGATGCAGTTAGATCAAAACATTCGTAAGAAAGATGCTCCGGCCTTAGAGAAAGGATCAAGTGGAATGTCTCCTGCTTCTACGGCATCTCGTTTTGCCGATCAATATTTAAAAGAACCATTTGATGGAGGTTTTAATATAGAAGAAGTAAAAGCGGGTGGTGATAAACTTTCTTATACCATTAATAATACCATGATGCGTATTGATCTTCCTGAACCTTTAGAGGCAGGAGAGAGTTTTACATTTAGTGTAAAATGGTGGTATAATATCAATAATCATATTGTAGATAGAGCAAGATCCGGCTACGAGCAGTTTGAAGACGGGCATAGGGCTTATGAGATCGCTCAGTTTTTTCCAAGAATGGCTGTTTACAACGATGTTGAAGGATGGCAGAATATGCAATTTTGGGGAAGCGGTGAGTTTGCTCTTCCTTTTGGAGACTATGAGGTGAGTATTACGGTTCCTGCAGATCACGTTATGGAAGCTACCGGAGTGCTTCAAAACCGTGATGATGTGTATACAAAAGATATGATGAAGCGCTATAAAAAAGCGCAAAAATCTTATGATGAACCGGTAGTTATCAGAACTCAGGAAGAGGCAGTAGAAGCTTCTAAAGACTTTGAGAGAAAAACAAAAACCTGGGAATACAAAGCCGAAATGGTTAGGGATTTTGCTTTTGCAACGTCAAGAAGATTTATCCTGGATATGATGGCGGTTAAAATGAACGATGACAGTGATGTTATGGCGGTATCTATTTATCCAAAGGAAGGAAATCCACTTTGGGAAAAATGGTCAACGAGGGTAGTAGCTTCTACCTTGCAAAGTTACTCAGATCATACCTTTATTTATCCTTATCATAAAGCCGTTTCTGTACATGCTAAAAATCAGGGGATGGAATATCCCATGATTTGCTGGAACTATGGTCGTCCAGATGAAAATGGAGAATATAGTGATCGTGTGAAATTTGGAATGATGGGAGTAATCATACATGAGGTTGGTCACAACTTTTTTCCTATGATCGTTAATAGTGACGAACGCCAATGGGGATGGATGGACGAAGGGATTAATACTTTTGTACAATATCTTGCCGAGCAGGAATTTGGAGAACGCTATCCAGAAGCTATAGAAGGTTACGATACTTATCCTTCACGTCGTGGTATCCCAGCAAATATAGTTCCTTACATGAGGGGAAATCAAGATTTTATTGCTCCGATTATGGCAAATCCAGAGGAAGTTTATCAATTAGGAAATAATGCCTACGGTAAGCCGGCAACAGCTCTTAATATCCTAAGGGAAACGGTAATGGGGCGTGAGCTTTTTGATCATGCATTCCATACCTATGCACAACGATGGATGTTTAAACATCCAACTCCAGAGGACTTCTTTAGAACAATGGAAGATGCTTCTGCAGTAGATTTAGATTGGTTTTGGAGAGGTTGGTTTTACACTACAGATTATACAGATATAGGTGTAGAAGATGTGAAAAAATATTACGTAACCGATAAGCAAACTGAAAAAGGCCGTGAACTTTTAGAACGTTATGGCGCAAATCCAGATGAAGTAGACGCTATTTATGTTGTAGAAGAAGGTGATAAAGAATTTGAAAAAAGTATGAAAGGAAAATCTATACTTGAAAATTCTAAAAAACTCAACGAGTATGTAATGGATAATTTTTCTTCTGAAGAAAGAAATAACTTAAAAGTGCCTAAATACTTTTATCAGGTAACATTTAATAAACCAGGTGGATTAGTAATGCCTTTGATTGTAGAATTTACTTATGATGATGGTTCTACTGAAATGAAAAAATATCCTGTACAGGTTTGGATGAAGAACGATAATACCGTAACTAAAACTATTGCTTCTAATAAAGAAATCACGAAGGTAGTGGTAGATCCCGATTTAGAAACAGCAGATGTTGATTTAAGTAATAACAGCTGGCCAAAAGAAGAAACTCCTAATGAGTTTGAACAATTTAAAAACAATACGGACGGATAGTCTAAAAAAGTTGATAAATTTTTAAGCCGACTTTAACGGGTCGGCTTTTTTTATGCTGATATTTGTATCTATATTTGTTATTATTATGGTGACTACACTTCCGTTTTTTATTAGTGGCGCAGAGATTGGTTTTATCATCTTTATCTTAGTGATGGTTTTTGGAGCAGATAAGATTCCGGAAATCGCACGTGGGATGGGTAAAGGCATGAGAATGCTTAGAAATGCCTCAGATGACATTAAAAATGAGATCACTAAAAGCGCAGATAAACAAGGTATCGATACCAAAAGCATCACTAAAGATGTAAAAGGTGAAATTGATAAGGTAAAAGAAGATATCGATGAAATTACCGGTTCTGTAAAACGTAAATTTTAAATTTTAATTTCTGAATGTTCGAACAACTGAAGCAGTGGGATAGGGAACTTTTTGTGTATCTCAATGGTTTAGGTATCGAAGATTACGATAATTTTTGGATTTGGTTTACTCAGATTCGGCATTGGATACCGCTCTATATTCTCTTCTTTGTTTTATTTTTTCTCGCTTTTCGCAAAAAGAAAGCGATTTATGCGTCTATATTTTTATTAGTTTCCTGGGCAGTAACTTTTGGCCTTACATTTTGGACAAAAAATATAGTAGATAGGTTAAGACCTAATAATAATCCGGAAATCAACGAAATCATAAGAATTCTTCAGGAACCCACAAACTTTAGTTTTTTCTCAGGACACACCTCCTCAGCATTTGTTTTGGTCACCTTTGTAGTGTTGGTTCTTCGTAAAACCTATAAATGGATCTGGGTGCTTTATATTTGGGCTTTTATGCTTTCCCTAAGCCGTATATTCGTAGGTGTTCATTACCCAAGTGATCTCTTTGTGGGAGGATTGGTAGGGGTATTAATGGCCTGGATTTTCTATAAAATCTATCTTAAATACGAAAGTCGGTTTTACTGATTTTTGACCCTGCTTAATGTTAATCCGTCACGAAGTGGTAAAATCACCGTTTCAATTCGCTCATCTTCAGCAAGCATTTTGTTGTATTTTACAAGCGCATTAGTAGAAATATCTTCTTTTTTTACTTCTTCCAGAACTTTGCCACTCCATAAAACATTGTCGGATAATATTAATCCGCCGGGATTCATTTTTTCGATAATGATCTCAAAATAGGTAGGATAATTTGGCTTATCGGCATCGACAAAAACAAGGTCAAATTTCATATCCAATTGCGGGATTATTTGAGTGGCATCCCCCAAATGCTGAATGATCTGATCTTTAAATGCAGATTCCTTAAAATACTTTTGCTGAAAATCGAAAAGCTCCTCGTTAATATCAATGGTATGAAGTTGTCCTTTAGGTTGAAGCCCTTCTGCAAGACAAAGTGCAGAATATCCAGTGTAGGTGCCAATCTCAAGAATATACTTCGGATTTACCAGTTTTGAGATTAAACTTAATAATCTACCCTGGTAATGCCCGCTTAACATCCGTGGTTGTAAAATTTTTTGATGTGTTTCCCTATTTAGTTTTGCTAAATATTCAGGTTCTTTTTCAGAATGATTTTCACAATACTCAATAATATCCTGAGGTAAAAAGTCCATAAAAAATTTTTCAGCAAAAATACTAAAATAAACGGCTTGGTATTTTATCAAATTTTGATTTCAGATCTTTAGAAAAGCTTCACTTATCTCATACTGGCATTCTAAAGCCTAAGTTGTATTTTAGCAAAAATTACAATCCACATGCAATTTGAAAATTCCCTTTTATTTGCTCAGCAATTAGATGCTAAAGATCCTTTAGCAAAATATCGCAATGAATTTATTTTTCCGCAGATCAATAATAAAAATGCGATCTATTTTACCGGCAATTCTTTAGGGTTACAGCCAAAATTGGCACAAAGCTATGTAAATGAAATAATGGACGATTGGGGTACTCTGGCTGTAGAAGGACATTTTCAGGCCGATAAGCCCTGGTGGGATTATCACGAGCGTTTTGCTAAAAAGCTATCTAAAGTAGTGGGAGCAAAACCAAAAGAAATTACAGTGATGAATACGCTTACGGTAAACTTGCACTTAATGATGGTGTCTTTTTATCGTCCAACAACAAAGCGTTATAAAATCATTTGTGAAGAAAAGGCCTTCCCTAGCGATCAATATATGATTGCGAGTCAGGTTCGTTTCCATGGTTTAAATCCCGAGGATGCTATTGTTGAACTAAAAAAGCGGGATGGTGAACATAATTTTAGAACAGAAGATATTCTTGCGAAAATTGAAGAAGTAGGAGAGGAGTGTGCTTTGATTTTAATTGGTGGTGTAAATTATTATACCGGGCAGGTTTTTGATATGAAAACCATTACTGAAGCCGGACAAAAAATTGGGGCTTTTGTAGGATGGGATTTGGCCCATGCCGCCGGAAATATAAAATTAGAATTGCATGATTGGAATGTAGATTTTGCTGCCTGGTGTAGTTATAAATACATGAATAGCGGCCCGGGAAATGTTTCGGGTTGTTTTATCAACGAAAAATATCATAACAAAAAAGACATTCCACGATTTGAAGGCTGGTGGGGCCATAATAAAGACCGCCGGTTTTTAATGGAACCCGAATTTCAGCCAGAAGATGGAGCAAATGCATGGCAAATTAGTAATGCGCCGGTTTTAGCGTTAGCACCCTATTTGGCTTCATTACAAATGTTTGATGAGGTTGGCATGGATGCTCTTATTGAAAAGCGAAATAAAATTGTGGCTTATCTCGAATTTATATTGCACGAAATTGATAAAGAAGTGGAAAGCAGTTTTGAAATCATCACTCCGTCGAATCAGGAAGAACGCGGGACACAATTATCTGTTTTCTTGCATGGTGAGGGCAAAGAACTTTTTAATTACTTAATGGAAAACGGTGTAATCCCAGATTGGCGTGAACCTAATGTAATTAGGTTAGCGCCGACACCATTTTACTGTTCTTATGAAGATATGTACGAATTTGGCCAAATCTTGAAAAGAGGTATTTTAGAGAAGTAAGCAAGAGGAAAATATGGATGGATTACAGAAAATTAAGGATAATAACTTAAAAAAAGTTGTCTCACAAACTCAAACAGAAGATTTAGGTACTATAACCGAATTGGATGCCAGGGATAAGCAAATTGAAAATTTAGAAGGAATACAATATTTGTCTAATCTTCGAAAAATTAATTTAGGAAGAAATAAAATTAAAGATATAGCTCCGATAGCCGAATTGTCTAATCTAACCGGAGTATTTCTGGAAAGAAATTCAATACAAGATATATCTGCTCTAAAAAAGCTTAAAACCCTACCTGCATTGAATTTAAGTAATAATAACCTTTCTAATATCGATTGTTTTACCGATCAGCATAAAATAACTTGGTTAAACTTGAGTAATAATGCAATAAGAAAGGTAGCTAATTTAGCGTACTGTAAATTTCTTACCACACTTGATTTAAGCGGAAATCTTATAGAAGAAATAAATGAGTTTAAAGCTCATAGAAAACTGCGTCATTTTATCGTTGCAGATAATAATATAAAAGGAACAATTAAGATCCAATCGATGCAGCGATTGAGAAGTTTGGATAGTTCGAAAAATAGAATATCAGAACTTCAATTTGAAGAGTTACATAGCAATTTAGAAAGCTTGGATGTTTCTACTAACCTTATAAGTGAATTACAATTCTTAGATCGAACTCCTAATCTCACAAGTTTTATTGCTTCAGATAATCCTTTGAATACTATAAGCAAAGTAGCTCAGTTAAATCAACTTCGAATATTGTATTTGTGGCATACGGGAATCAAGACTGTAGAGGGAATCGAAAACCTTAAGAATCTTGAGGAACTCGGAATTGCAGATAATGATATTGAAAGTATTAGTAAACTTAAAGATTTAAAGAATTTAAAATTACTACTAACCGGTGGAAATCATAAGATAAGCAACAAGGAGATTGAAGTTCTAAAGACTGTAGTAGAAGAGGATTTTAGATCACCCAACTGGAAAGAATTATAGAAATAGCAACCTATAGTACTAATAAAAAAAGCCAGAGATCCATTAGTTTTTACATAAATCTCTGGCCTTAATATTTTATAAAATCCAACCTACTTTATAGAAACATCAGTAAAATAGAGTTGAAAACTTCCATCGCCAGATTTATGCATGGTTGCAATGGGAATACCTTTAAATTCTTTATAATCTTCCCAGGTTGTTGCCATTTGTCGATCACCGCCCGCAGCTTTGTAGACCCATTCCTCGATCATGTAATCGTCTCCATAGTAAATATCATAGGTGTCGCCTGGAGTATAACCACCATCAGTGCTATAGGCAACCTCTAATTTGTTAAGGGTGTCACCACTAATCGGAGCAGCTACTTCTTTTTCTTCAGTAAGTTTTGGGTCGCTCCATACCAATTGATAAGGAAATAGCAGCCAGTAAGAATCATTAATGAATTTTTGATCGATACTTACTTTATTCTTAGGAATCGAATCGTTTTTGGTATAAGTTTTAGTGCTATCCCCTTCGGTTAAACTAATCTCACTGGTTTTTTTATTCCATTTCCAGTGGCGCGAAGAGCGCACAGTGTCATTTACTTTTACATTAAAAGTAAATTCAACTTCTGTAGCATCCTTAAATTTATCGAACCCATTAGCTATCGCTATGGTATTGCCGATGCCGTCTTTTTCTTCTGCGGCAGCTACTGTAGTATTTTCAGAAGTCATTTCAGAATCACTTTTATCGCTTTCGGTATTTTTACAGGAAATAATACTTAGCATCACTAAAAGGGGAAAAAATATTTTTTTCATAATTAATGGTTTAGCTGTAAGTTCTAAAGGTACAAAACAATTAAATAGCATTAATACTCATTCCACCATCAGCAATAATATTTTGGCCTGTAATATAACTAGATTGATCCATAGCGAGAAAAGCGACAATATTTGCCATTTCTGAAGCTTCTGCCACTCTTTTTAGCGGAGTTCTTCTTATGATAGGCTGCATTCGCTCTTCCTCTTTTAATAGTCCTTTGGTAAGTGGGGTCGAGGTAAACCAAGGAGAAATTGCATTTACCCGAATGCCATCGCCTGCCCATTCTACGGCTAAGCTTCTTGTTTGCTGAAGCATGGCGGCTTTAGACATGGCGTAGGGTACGCCAGTGCCAACATCCTGCGTAGCTGCAACAGATGCGATATTGATAATTTTTGAATTTCCTGAAATTTTTAAAAGGGAATGAAGTTTTAGACTGATCTCCAGGACTGAAAATTGATTGATTTCGATTACTGTGCGATATTCTTCTTCGGTATATTCCAAAGCTTTCTTCCTAATATTGATTCCCGCATTGTTTACCAAAATGTCCAGTTTACCCCATTTTTCTTGTATGGCAGTGATAATTTTATCCTGATCTTCTTTTACAACAGCATCGGCAACAAGGCCTGTTGCATCATAATTTTTTGCCCGTAATTCGTTTTCAAGTCTTACGATATCTTCTTTTTTTCTTGCGGTAAAAATGATGCTGGCACCCAGCCGGGCAAATTCTTCTACGCATGCTTTACCAATACCTTTGGATCCCCCGGTAATCAAGGCGATTTTATTGTTTAAATTCCACATGTAGCTCAGTTTTTTAGGGTGAAGATTTATAGTTATAGTGACTAATCTTAGTTTATGTCAAGCTATCTCATGGAAAGTCCATGAAATAATTTATTAGAAAATACTTATTTAGTGGTATCCCAATAGCTATTGGGATGCGGCATTTAATTTCGATTATCTAGTAAATATATAAAAAAGAAAACCTCCAAACATTTGGAGGTTTTCGATAGATTCGATTTCATAATAAATTATAATCTGCGTCCTGTAAGCAATCTATAAAGTAGTAAAATTACCGCTAGTACAATTAGGATGTGTATAATACTTCCCAAATCTGGGAAGGCAAAATAACCTACAAGCCATCCAATAATTAATAGTACGATGATTAGCCAAATTATATCTCTCATTTTAGTTGGTTTTTAGTGACTTAGGGCCACATTAGTTAATTTCGAATTTTAATTTTTTGGTTAGTTAATCAAGCTCTATGAGCTTTTATCCACCAGTTAGTTAAGTCTAATTTATAGAATAGCAGGCCGGGCTAAAAGCTATTTAACTCGTAATTAACTCGTTTGTTAAAAATCTATAGGGTTTTTAATAATTAGGGCTGCACGTTCTTTAATT
Source organism: Zunongwangia sp. L-65 (assembly GCF_056859415.1). NCBI lineage: Bacteria > Pseudomonadati > Bacteroidota > Flavobacteriia > Flavobacteriales > Flavobacteriaceae > Zunongwangia > Zunongwangia sp. L-65. The sequence goes on along the minus strand of NZ_JBSXOK010000036.1, from coordinate 30,164 downwards.
TTAGAGATTTCTTTAGCATCTTTTTTCTCTAGTAAACTCATCATCATGTTCATGCGCTGGTTGTTTTTAAAGAATTCTTTTTTATCATCCAGGAAATTCCAGTACAAACTATTAAAGGGACAGGCGTCGTTTTCCGTTTTCTTACTCACCTTATAATGGCAGTTTTTGCAGTAGTTACTCATTTTATTAATGTAACTTCCGCTAGATATGTAAGGTTTTGTAGCTACGATTCCCCCATCGGCAAATTGGCTCATTCCACGGGTGTTGGTAATTTCAACCCATTCGATCGCATCGATATAAATTCCTAAATACCAGGCATCAACTTCATCGGGGTGGCACTGGGTAAGTAAGGCGTAATTGCCGGTAATCATTAAACGCTGAATATGATGCGCGTACGCATTATCTAAACTTTGCGTGATGGCATGATGCAAACAATTCATTTTTGTTTTACCATCCCAGTAAAATGGTGGTAATTCATTCTGATTGTCCAGTTTGTTCCTTCTTCGGTATCCTGGCATTTTTAGCCAGTAAATACCCCGCATATATTCCCGCCAACCTAAAATTTGCCGTACAAAACCTTCTACCTGAGAAATATCAATTTTGTCCTTATGCTCATAATAATAACTAATAGCCGAATCGATCACTTCTTTTGGGCTTAGCATTTTTGTATTCATGCAGAAGGATAATCTGGAGTGGAAGAGATAGGCATGATCTGTATGCAACGCATCCTGGAAATCACCAAAGTGTACTAAAAGATTTTTACAGAAATAATTTAAAACTGAAAGACTGTCTTCTCGTGAGCTTGGCCAGTTAAAACTTTTCTCATTGATGTTTCCCATGGTTTTGATACCAGCCTGTTCGATCTCTTTTACCAGATGGGAAACATCTTTTCTGAAACCGCGTTCATGCGGAATTTCAGGTATGCCTGTCCATTTTTTTCGGTTCGATTTATCAAAATTCCACTTGCCTCCTTCAGGATCATTTTTTGTAGCCATCATAATATCATATTTCTTCCGCATATCACGGTAAAAATACTCCATGGTCATTTGTTTTTTCCCGTCGTAGAATTTTTCGAGATCGTTCCGCGTAGTCAAGAAATGCTCGGTATCGTAAGCTTCAGAATCGATTGAAAGTGACTTGCAGATTTCTTTTAACTGTTGGTCAAGACGATACTCATCGGGCAATTGATATTCGAATTTTTCAATATCATTTTTTTTAATGAGTTGCTTTAGATTTTCAGCTAAAGTCTGGTTGTTTTCTTTATCATTAATATGATAATAGATAACTTCATGTTGTCTATTGGTAAGGTATTCAGCAAAATTTCGCATCGCTAAAAAAAAGCCTACTACTTTTTGAATGTGATGAACCGTATAATCGGTTTCCTGACGCATTTCCATTAAGACGTAGATCGTATCGTCCTGTTTTTCTTGGAACCAGCTATGCTGATGGTTTAACTGATCCCCTAAAATTAAGCGTAATTTCTTTACTTTTTTAGCCATGTATCTACGTATTCGTTATCAGGATCATAAAGGTCTGCCTGTTTTTTGATATTGAACTTTCGATCTCGAGGATCGTTACCCACACCACTATTGTACATCCAGTTGCCCCAGTTGCTATGTACGTCATAATCGACCAAAACACTTTCAAAATAAGCAGCACCGGCCCGCCAATCCTGTTTTAATTCTTTTGCCCAAAAACTATTGACGTTTTGCCGGCCACGATTACTCATAAAACCGGTAGCCGCGATTTCGTTCATGTTCGCGTTTACAAAGTCCTCTTTGGTTTCGCCGTTAATCCATTGTTGCAGGCTTTCTATGCTGAATTTCCAATCGAGCTTCTTGTCTAAAATCCCAGATAGCTTAAAGATTGAATTGCCATGTTTTAGGGAGGTGTATTTAAAAAAATCTCTCCAAATAAGCTCAAATATCAGCCAGTAGGTATCCTGATTTTTGGTGATTTCGTGCTCAAATTTTTTGACTTGGTGAAAAATACTTACTGCGGAAATACTACCATTGGCTAGCCAAGCTGAAAGTTTAGAGCTGTAGTCTTTTCCCAGTAATCCATTTCGGGTTTGTTTATATTCTGAAAGTTTTGTTGTTTTCCAGAAGTAGTAATCGATCCTTTTCCATGCTTCGTCCTCACCACCTTTAAACGAAAAAGCCGTTCTGGAATCTTGCTGATAATCTTCCAATCCCAGTTCTTTAAGATTAGGTGTTTTAGAAGTATTTTTGATACGATTACTTTCCGGCTTTTGCTTTGGAATTTCAATTTCTTTACGAACATCAACATACTGCTCGCATTTTTTTCTGAACTCAGTGTAAACCTGTGGGATCTCATTAAAATCATCGTAAGCAATGTCTTCTGGATGAAATAAAAACTGCGTGTAAAACGATTGAAAATCGATAGTAGGAAGTTTCTTTTTTAGCGCCGCTATAATTTGTTTTTCTTCTGTAGTCCATTCTTCCTGAACGTAAATCGCTTCAATCTTATGATTTATTGCAATTTCAGGAATAATTTCTTCCGGTTTTTGTAGAAAAATGAGTAGACTAATGTTTAATTGGTTTAAATTTTCCTGAAGATTTTTAATACTTGCAATTAAAAATTTAGCTCTGAATTTCCCTGTTTTTGGAAATCCATATTTTGTTTTTTTAAATTTCCTGGGGTCAAAACAGTATACAGCAATAACCTGTTCATGCTTTTCGCAGGCTTCAAATAATGCCTTATTGTCTTTTACTCTCAGATTATTTTCAAACCAGATTAATCCTGTACTCATTAATTTGTTCTCACTTTATTTCTTCGACATTTTTCACTGCAATAAATTACATTGTTCCAGTTTTTCGCCCATTTTTTACGCCAGCTAAATGGCCTTTTGCAAACCGGACAGCTTTTTTGTGGTAAGTTTTCTTTCTTTACATACTTCAATCTTTGGGGGCATTTTTATCGAAAAAACTTTTGATTTCCTGTCCCGGTCTTGCATAATGAAATCGATCTAACAGCGCCGGTAACGCATAGCCGTCTAAGCCATTAATTGCAACAGTGCCGGCATCTTCTAATCGTAGCCAGCCATCTGGAGTTTGGATGCTTTCATCAAAATAAACATGCTTGATAGCTCCGATAACTAAAGCAGTTCCGTTTTCTTTGATCTGATATTCATTTACATATTCGCAACCAATTTTAACGGCACATTGTTTTACGTAGGGAGCAAAGAATTCATCTAAATATTCCTCTTCCAGTCCGGTTTTAGAAAATTCTGAGACAGCTTCTTCATATTTTGCCGCGGTTTGATGTGCTTTTGCAATCATATCCTGGTGGATATGATTTACTGTAAAATAATCAGTGTCCTTAATATTCTTATAGGTATTTCTAGGTACGGTGGCTGGTCGCGTCACAAAACCGATAAGTGCAGGATCACTACCAAGGTGAGTAACCGAGCTAAAAACGGCGACATTGGCTCCCTTTTCTTTCGATTTTGTAGCTATAAGGTTGGCACTTTTGTACCCAGAGAGGCTATTGATAAGGTTTAACCTGAAGATTCTTTCCATACCTTCTATTTCGCTGGCGCTAACATGTTTCATGTGGAATTTTATTTTGAAGTACTACTTAATATTAATAAAAAAAGAGGTTAGTTTTTTAACTAACCTCAATTTACAACTCTGTTTTTAGACGTGCTGTTAACAGATTTTTAAATTAATCCTGCAATTCTAATTGATTAATTTTCATCTCGTAATCTTCGATTGCTTCATTTACAGCCTCTATATTATCTGAAGATCGCTGGTGGGCTTCTTCCATAGCTTTTTCTAATTCTTTATCAGGATGCTCAAACAAATCTGTAATCACATGGTTTATTTTATCGATAATACTTTCCTGACTGTTTTTAATGTCTTCCAGTTTACTTAGCGTCGAACGCATATTATCAATTTTTTCTTGATCCATAATTTTTGAATTTTAATTGTATTACTAAAAGTAATTCTTTGAATTATTTAAAATCAAGCAATTAACCAATTTTAGTAGGTTTTTAGTGAAAGATTATGAATTGTTGCGGATTAGGTAATTTTAAAGTTTTGCTTTATAATTTGTAGTTGAGACTGCTCAAATGTTTCATAAATGCTAAAGGACAAGGTGTTTCATAAAATATCTGTATTTTTGTATTGTAAATTGTATTTGTTTTCTTTATAAAAAGCAGATCGCGTACTTCAAATAATTCATGCAACAATCCAAGAATATTGCAATCGTAGGTTCTGGCCTGGTAGGCTCTCTACTGGCGATTTATTTAAGAAAAGCCGGTCATCGGGTAACTATTTTTGATCGTAGGCCGGATGTCAGAAAGGTAGAGTTTTCAGGCAGGTCCATCAATTTGGCAATGTCTAATCGAGGATGGAACGCTTTGCAGAGAATAGGTCTGGAGGACGAAATTAGGAAAATCGCCTTAGCTCTGGATAAACGAGCTATGCATGTAAATGAGAAACCTCTTTATTTTCAGAAATATGGAAAAGAAGGAGAGGCGATTTATTCTATTTCCCGTGGGATTTTAAACCGAAAAATGATCGATCTTGCGGAAGAAGCAGGTGCGGTTTTTAGGTTTGAAGAGAAAGTTTGGGATATTGATCTAAATCATGCGAAAATCTATACCGGTACTGCAGAAACAACCCCATGGACCGAGTATAAATTCGATCTTATTTTTGGTGCTGACGGTGCATTCTCTAGGGTTCGGCATAAAATGCAGCGACAAAGCAGGTTTAACTATTCGCAACATTTTATAGATGTGGCTTATAAAGAACTTACGATTCCTGCAAATCCCGATGGTTCGCACAAATTAGATCATGCTTCTTTTCATATCTGGCCACGTGGCAAATTTATGTTGATTGCCATGCCTAATTTGGACGGTAGTTTTACCTGTACCTTATTTATGCCGTTTGAAGGTGAAATTTCTTTTGAAAGTATCAATACTGAAGCGAAAGCAGAACGCTTTTTTGAAGAATATTTTCCCGATATCAAAGAAGATATTGCCAATTTAAAAAATGATTTTTTCAAGAATCCTACCAGTGCCATGGTTACTATAAAATGTTTTCCCTGGCGATACGATGATAAGATAGCTTTAATTGGTGATTCTGCGCATGCCATTGTACCATTTTACGGACAGGGAATGAACGCTGGCTTTGAAGATATTTCAGTACTTTTTGATAAGATGGAAGAATACGGCGATGACTGGGATAAGATCTTTTCTGAATACCAAATTGCACGAAAACCTAATAGCGATGCCATTGCTGAATTAAGCTACAGGAACTTTGTAGAAATGAGTAGCAAAACGGCGAATCCTAAGTTTTTACTTCAGAAAAAAATAGAAAAGAAATTTGCTGAAAACCATCCCAGTGCCTGGGTGCCGCTTTATTCCAGAGTAACTTTTTCAGCTCATCCTTATGCGGAAGCTTTAAAGATAGGGGATAAGCAGGAAAAAATTATGGCGGAGGTTTTAAAAATACCAAATATTGAAACTAAATGGGATAGTGTGGAAATCGAGGAACGAATCCTGGAATTATTAGGAGAAGAAATTCCTGTTTAGAAGCGGAATTTAAATTTCTTCTATTCCTTCTTTTATCTCTAAGGTATCATAAACCTGCGTCATTGTACGTTCGTCTTCACTAAGAATGATCAGGATATCATTAGCTTCGATCTCAGTAGTTCCTTTAGGAGTTATAAATTTTTCGTTTCTTGAGATCATGGCGATGATCGCTTTTTTGGGAAATCCAATTTCTACAATTCGTTTTCCTACCGCTTTATTATGTTTAGGAATAAGAATTTCCCGTATGATGGATTTTGCTCCATCAGATAAGAAAGTTTCAACCTGGCTTTTTGGTTTTACCCGATCGGGAAGTGCTACATGCAGCCACTTTGCTACAACAGATAAAGTTGTTCCCTGGATGATTACTGAACTTAAGGATACAAAGAATACAATATTAAAAATAAAGTTAGCCTTATCCACACCGGCAAGTAATGGATAAGTAGCAAATACGATGGGTACAGCGCCACGTAGCCCAACCCAGCTTACGTACCAGCGGCGCCGCATTTTCATTTTAAAAAATGAAAGACTTATTAATACACCTATTGGCCTTGCAATGAAAATTAAAAAGATCGAAATTACGATTCCAATGCCTACAACTGGTACAATCTGACTTGGATAGACTAATAGGCCTAGCGTAAGGAAAAGAACGATTTGCATGAGCCATGCAAGCCCATCGAACATTTGCATGATGGTCTTTTTCCGGATAAGGTTTTGATTCCCCAGATAAACCCCACTTAAATATACAGCTAAGAAACCATTACCTCCCATAAAATTGGTTGCTGAAAAAACAATAAACATCAGCGCGATGGCCAGTACAGGATAAAGTCCGTCGAAATCTAATTTTATTTTGTTGATGACGATTTTGCAAAGTTTCCCAAAAATAAAACCCAATAAACCACCAATTAATATTTGCTGAATAAAAAGTGGAATAATACTCCAGATACTTTGTTCGGGGTTTAAAACTAACCCGAGAAAAGCAATAGTTAGAAAATAGGCCATCGGGTCGTTACTACCACTTTCTAATTCTAATGTGGGGCGCAAATGAGATTTTAAAGCCAGGTTTTTTGATCTTAAAATAGAGAAAACCGCCGCCGCATCTGTAGAAGATACAATGGCACCCAGTAATAATCCTTCGTAGATAGAAAAATCGGTAATAGCCCAAACAAAAGTTCCCACTCCAAGCGCTGTAAATAAGACCCCAAGCGTAGATAATGAAATTCCCTGCCAAACGACCGGTTTTATACTTTTCCAGTTCGTATCTAAGCCTCCTGAAAATAAGATGAAATTTAAGGAAGCAATCCCGATAAACTGCGCGATCTCTGGATCATTAAAGTAGATGCCCCCAATACCTTCACTACCAGCTAAAATTCCTACAGAGAGAAATAAAACCAGAGTAGGGACACCAAATCTATACGATGTTTTACCAGCAAGAATACTTATAAAAAGTAGTAGTGAACCTATTAAAAGAATGTTCTCGATGGTGATGCTCATGGGGTGCTCTAATTTTTTTACTAAAATACACTTTTACTCGATAATTGATCTTTAAATGATGAGATGCTTGCACTTAAAATAAAAAAAAACAACCCGAAATTATCGAATTTCGGGTTGCTTTTTTTAGTGTTTTAGGACTTTTAATGCACCTCTTTTTTTAACAGCTCTGGAAATTTTTTCTTAAACCTGTTAATCCTTGGGATTGACACTTTTTGGATATATGGATTTTCGGGATGATATTTTTCATAGTCCTGGTGATAATCTTCGGCGATCCAGAATTTTTGAAATGGTAAAATTTCTGCCGCGATGGGCTTATCGTAATTCTTAGCAACTTCAGCTTTTATTTTTTCTATAGTTTGTTTTTGCTGTTCGTTTTGATAAAAAATGATAGAGCGATACTGGGAACCATGATCCGGTCCCTGCCCGTTAACCTGAGTAGGGTTTTGGGATCCAAAATACACTTTTACGAGAGTTTCAAAGCTTACAACTTTTGGGTCATAAATAACTTCTACGCTTTCAGCATGCCCGGTTCTTCCGGTATTGCTTTGTTCGTAAGTAGGATTTTTAGTATGACCGCCTGAATATCCAGAAACAGCTTCTTTCACTCCTTTTACGCTTTCATAAACCGCCTCCACGCACCAAAAGCAACCACTGGCAAAATAGGCTTTAGCCATGCCATTTTCTAAAGGTACTTCAACGGGTTTGGCATTGGCAATTTCAGGTTTTGTAGCCGGTTTATTTTGGGCATTATTTCCGCAGGCAAAACATAATATACATACGGCAGTTAAGAAAATTGATTTCATGTTATAATTAGTTTTTTGTAAAATTTCCTTCTAAGGTTTTCTTTCCAAAAATGGCATAGTCTGTAGCGATTTGGCCATTAATTTTAAAACCTATCCAATCAAGTTTCAGGCCATCATTTGTAGCTTTAAGGCTGGCAATGGCATCTTTTTTAGAAAAATCTTCCCATGGTAAATTCTTATCCTTATTTCTAGAAGAAGGGCTCACATAAAAGGCATCGTAACCATTACCTGTTTTTTCAAACCGTACGTTAATATACATACGATCTGGTTGAAGACAAAATTCTGAATTTCCGGTAAGACTTACTTTTATGCAGTAACAGTTGCAGGCTTCATCTAATTCTCCCTGCTTAAGGTATCTTCCTGAAATTTCACCGGCGCCACTATTAGTTTTAGAAGTGTCTACAGGCTCTTCAAGATTATCGATATTATCATAGCGATTAATATCACTTTCTTTATCCGCAGCAGATTCGTTAGATTCTACCGGAGCAGTCTCATTAGGTGCTATTTCAGATTTATCGTTGTTGGTGTTTTTACAGGAAAAGGCTATAAAAAGAAGTAAAAGTAAAATTGTTTTTTTCATTATAATTATGAGTGCTAGTTATACAGTAAAGTTAACTTTTTGCGCACTTATTATTGTGAAATCCTTGTTAATCAATGGGATTGATGGATTGAATGCATAAAAAAACTGCTTAAAAATATTCAATATTTTTAAGCAGTTTTTCTAATATTAATCAGCTTTTAAGCGATTACATACTATGGAAAAGTTGATCCATTTTTTCTTTTTCTTCTTTTGCTAAATCTTCATCAACAAGGATACGGCCACTGTGCTCATCGGTAATAATTTTCTTTCTACCAGCAATTTCCATAATAACCTGTGGTGGAATGGTGAAGTAAGAACCTCCTGAAGCACCGCGTTCTACCGGTACAATTGCCAATCCATTCTTTACATTGCTACGAATACGTTTGTAAGCTTTTACTAAACGAGCGTCGATCTCATTTTCGTACTGTTCAGATCTGTCAATAAGCGCCTGCTCTTCTTTTTCAGTTTCGGCGAGGATGGCATCAAGTTCACCTTTTTTGTGATCTAAATGTGCCTGGCGATCTTTTAATCGTTCTTTAGTTTGTTCGATCACCTGTTTCTTTTGCTCAATCTGAACTTTATATTCCTTGATGTGTTTTTCAGCAAGTTCGATTTCTAATTCCTGATATTCAACTTCTTTGCTTAAAGCGTTAAATTCACGGTTGTTACGAACATTTTTTTGCTGCTCAGAATATTTTTTGATAGTAGTTTTAGACTCGTCGATAAGATTTTTCTTATTCTTGATATCGTTGTTGATCACCTCGATATCACCGTCTAATTTTTGTAAACGTTTATTCAATCCGGCTACTTCATCTTCTAAATCCTGTACCTCTAAAGGAAGTTCGCCTCTCACGTTTCGAATTTCATCAATTCTGGAATCTACCAACTGAAGATCGTATAAAGCTCTTAACTTCTCTTCTACAGTAAGATCATTTTTCTTTGCCATACTTAAATATACTTGATAGGATTGCTATTTGTCTCTGCTAAAATAAGTGCAAAATTACTAAATTTTTTCGTTAAAAAAGAATATAGTAAATTTTTTGTAAATTGTTCGCTTTCATAGTGTCCAATATCGGCCAGCACTATATTTTTCTCGGCTTTATAAAAGTCGTGATATTTTAAATCTGCTGTGATGTACACATCTGCTCCTGCTTTTTTCGCATTTTCGATCGCAAAAGCGCCACTACCACCCAAAACAGCCACTTTTTTTATCGGTTTTTCTAATAATTCTGAATGGCGTAAACAGCCTGTTTTAAAAGTTGATTTTATTGTTTTTAGAAAGGCTTTTTCTTCCTGCGGTTTTTCCAATTCACCAATCATTCCCATCCCAAGATGCTGGTTGCTATTTTCCAGACTGGTAATCTCGTAAGCTACTTCTTCATAAGGATGGGAAGTAAATAAAGCATTTAGAATGTTGCCTTCTAAATGAGCCGGGAATGTGATACCAATTTGAGTTTCTTTTTCAAAGTGAAGGCTTCCGCGTTCTCCAATCACGGGATTAGAGGAGGTGTTTCCTTTAAAACTTCCCGTTCCATTTACATTAAAACTACAGTTGTCATAGTTTCCAATACTGCCTCCACCTGCATCAAATATCGCTTTTCGGACTTTTTCAGCATCATCTGCAGGTACAAAGGTGAGTAGTTTTTTGATACTGTTTTTTTTGGGAATTAAGATTTCACGGTTTATGAGTCCGATTTTTTCACAGATCATATCATTAACTCCTTTATACTGGTTATCTAAAGCAGTATGGATTGCATATATTGCGATATCATTCTTTATGGCCTTTAAAACAACACGCTCTACATAATTTTTTCCAGTAATTTTTTTGAGTCCGGAAAATATAATAGGATGAAAACTTACAATAAGATTACAATTCTTGCTAATAGCCTCGTCTACGGTAGTTTCAAGCGTATCTAAGGTGATAAGTGCTCCGGTAACTACAGCGGTTTTATCACCTACCAAAAGGCCTACGTTATCAAAGTCTTCAGCATAATTTAAAGGAGCAAATTCCTCAATTTCTTTTATGATATCCTGAATAATCATATTTTTAAATTTTAATTGCCTTTTTTAGCTCTTTTTGCTAATTCAGTAAAGATCGGGTAACTTTAGAAGCGATGTATTAATGCTAAAGTGAATACGATTTTTTAAATCGCTATAGCTTTAATGCGAAAAACTATAGCGCTTAGCAAAATTAAGATTCAAAGATAAATATTATAGCCTGCCTTATATGGATTTACTACGAAAATTCCTTTTTCCTTTTGCCGTTGTTTATGGTATAGTTGTATGGTTTAGAAACAAATTTTTTGATGCCGGGATTTTAAACAGTACCAGTTATGATTTTCCGGTCATTTGCGTGGGGAATATAAGTACGGGCGGCACAGGAAAATCACCAATGATAGAATACTTACTACGTAAATTGACCTATAAAAACATCGCGGTTTTGAGTAGAGGGTATAAAAGATCGACAGATGGGTTTTTGTTGTTGAATGGGAAGGAGAAAGCTATACAAACCGGAGATGAACCTTTACAATTTAAAAATAAATTTACAGAGGTTATGGTAGCCGTAGATGCCGATCGTACAAATGGTATTGCAGAATTGAGGAAAAAACACGCAGAAATTGTGCTTTTAGACGATGCTTTTCAGCATCGAAAAGTAAAAGCTGGTTTTAATATTTTACTAACCGCTTATGGTGATCTTTATGCTGATGATTTTTTATTGCCTACCGGAAATCTTCGAGAAACTTATTCTGGTGCGGATAGGGCACAGGTGATTATCGTTACTAAATGTCCTCAAAATATTACGCTTAAAGAAAGAGAGCACATAAGGTTTAAGCTTCAAATTAAACAATATCAAAATTTATTTTTCTCCACTATTCAATATGCTGAAACTATTTCAGATGGTGAAAATCAGTATCCATTTAGCGAATTGTGCGATACTATTACAGTGGTAACGGGGATTGCTAAACCAGCGCCTTTTACTCAATATTTAAAAGCCAAAAATGTACACTTTGAGCATCGAAAATTTCCAGACCATCACAACTTTACCGAAGTAGAAATAGCGCAGTTGAATACCAAAGAATGTATTCTTACTACCGAGAAGGATTTTATGCGCTTAAAAGACAACATAACCGTTCCGCTTTATTATTTACCTATAGAAACTGCGTTTGTAGAAAATGAAGAACAGTTTTTAAACAGGATTAATAGGTTTATAACTGAATTTAAGGAGTAGTATAAATAATAAATTTAGAGCGTACAATCTTGTGGCCAATTCAAATTATTCAGGTCTTTTCTATAGCATATAAAGAATAGTCCTTTCTTTAAACAAATTTTAATGATCAATTTAAGTTTTGGTTTCCTGTTTGGCTAAATACTTATTGATCTTAGCAAAGAACTCTTCGGTTTTATAAGGTTTCGGAATGATATCATTAAAACCATTAAGGTAAAATTCATCAAGATTTTCATCTAAGGTTACTGCGGTTAGAGCGATAATCGGTATTTCAGTATTAAATTTTCTAATCTCTTTTGTGGCTTCAATACCGCTAATTCCCGGCATATGAATATCCATTAGGATAAGGTTGAAGCTTCCTTCTCTAACCATTTCGATGGCGGTACTACCATTATCGGCAACTCTACAAATTGCTTTATTTTTTTCTATAATTTTTTTAGTGATCATCTGGTTAATCTTATTGTCTTCTACCACCAATATCTCTTTGCCTTCCAGATAATCTTGTTTTGTAGCCGGTTTTTCTTCTTGTTGCTCCTCAGTGTTTAAAGCCGGTTCAACAATCCCAAATTTTAAATCGAAAGAGAATTTAGAGCCTTTTCCTAAATCGCTTTCCAGACTAATCTCACTTTCCATTAAACTAAGTAGGTTCTTAACAATAGAAAGTCCAAGGCCGGTGCCCCCAAATTTGCGGTTGATTTGTGTAGAGCCCTGGGTAAAATTCTCGAAAATTGCTTTTTGCTTTTCTTTAGAAATTCCTTCGCCGTTATCTTCGATTTCAAAATGGAGCAATACTTCATCTTTAAACTGTTTTAGAAGACCAACTTTTATCCATATGTTTCCGTCTTCAGTAAACTTAATAGAGTTCCCGATGAGATTGATTAAAATTTGAGATAGTTTTAATGGGTCTCCTTTTAATCTATTTGGAATTGTTTTTTCAAAGTCGAAATGGATTTTATTATTCTTGTCGTCAGCCGAATTTTTAAGGGCTATCAATACATCAGAAATTCTCTTTTTTAGGTCGAAGGAAGAGTTTATAATCTCCACTTTGTTTGCTTCAAGTTTGTTGAGATCTAAAATGTTATTGATTAAACTCAACAAATATTCCCCTGAAAATTTTAAAGAATTAAGGTGTTCTTTTTGATTAGGTGTAGGATTTTCTTCTAGCAGTAAGTGTGTTAAGCCTGTAACAGCGTAAAGCGGAGTTCTTAGCTCGTGCGTTATGGTGCTTAAAAATTGTGCCTTGGCTGTAGTTGCTCTTTCAGCATTTTCTTTCGCTAAAGTAAGTTCACGGTTTTTCTTTTGTAGTAAACCATTGGCTCTGGCTCGAAGATTGTTGTTTTTATATAACGATAAAGTAAGTAAAGACAGAATGGTGATAAGGGCCACGCTTAAAATGGTGGTAAGCTTATTTACTTTTAAAGAACGCTCGTTTTCTTCTTTTTGAGCAGAAAGTTCCTTGATTTCGCTTTTAAGCGCATCACGACCATATTTGCTATAATGATCTTGCGCCAGAGCTTTTTTATTAATATCAAAGATATTATCTCTTTCAATATTCGAAAGTTTTAAATATTGCAGCGCCTCCAAACTATCCCCTTTATATTCATAGATCTGGCTAAGAATTTCATAACAGCTCATAATCATGCCATTAAATTCATGCTGCTCTGAAATGGCCAAAGAAATATTCGCAGAGCGAATGGCCGCATCAAAATTGTTCCTACTCAGTTCTGTTTTGGCTAAATAATAGTGAAGCCGGGCATACTCGTAGGGATTGGAAAGGGAATCTAAATTTTTTCGGGCTTCCTTTAAATATAAAAAAGCCTTATTAGGTTGTTCATCTAAATTTAAAAATAAAATAGCGCGTTGCAGGTTTAAAAGAGCTAGGTAATCCTGTAGGTTTTTTTCCTTAGAGTTTTTATAATGACTTTCAGATAGATTTAAATAATCGATGGCGCGCTGCCGTTCTTGCTGGGAAATTAAGATTTTAGAGAAACTAAGATAGCTGTAAGCAAGACCGGTCTCATCCATAATTTCTCTTTGGATGGCGATAGCTCTATTTAGTGACGTTGTAGCATCACTGTAATTATGACGAATATAATCGAGTTTGGAGGATATACTACTGCTTAAAGCAACATACCTCTTATGATTACTGTCCTTGGCTAATTTTAATGATCGGTTAAGTTCATTTTTGGCTTTGTCGAATTCATATCTGTTTACAGAAAGTTCTGCACTCCTTAGCAGGCTATCAATTTGACGGGTAATTTCTTCTCTGTTCTGATTTTGGGCACTAGATGAAAAAATTAAAAAGCACGAAAAAAGCAGGATATACGTAAGCTTTAATTTATCCATTTTATAGCTAAACGGCTTAAAATTGGAACTAAAGATACTTAAATTAATAGAAAGTTGAAATTAAATCTATCAACCTGCTTGAATATCCAATTTCATTGTCGTACCAGCCAATAAGCTTGATTAATTTACCATCGATTACAGATGTCATTTGAGCATCAAAAGCGCAAGAATGAGTGTTTCCAGAGATATCTTTAGAAACAATGGGATCTTCAGTATAACTTAAGATGCCTTTTAAACTAGTTTCTGCCGCTGTTTTGAAAATCCTGTTTACTGCTGCTATGGAAGTTGATTTCGAAACATTGATTGTCATATCCGTAAGTGATCCGTTGGGTACTGGAACTCTAATTCCGCAGCCTCCAATAACATCATTTAAATCAGGGAAGATACTGGTTAATGCTTTGGCGGCTCCGGTTGTGGTAGGAATAATAGACTGTGTTGCCGCACGGCTACGTCTTAAATCCCGATGTGGCTGGTCATGTAAACTTTGATCTGAAGTAAACGAATGTACTGTGGTGATATAAGCTTGCTCAACTTGAAAATTTTCATGAATAAGCTTTAGCATAGGTGCTGCATTATTGGTAGTACAGGATGCATTTGAAATAATGTCCTCGCTACCGTCCAAAATATTATCATTGACTCCTAGAACCACCATTTTAATGCTGTCGTCCTGTGGTGGAACCGATAAGATTACTTTGTTTACGGATCCTTTTAGGTGCTTTTCGAGTTCTGGTCGCGTTTTAAACTTTCCGGTAGCTTCGACCACTACATTTACTGCAGTAGACTTCCAATCGATTGTAGAAGGATGATTTTCGTTAAAAACAGTGATCGTTTTTCCGTTTACGATTAACTTATTTTCTTGTGCAGAAATGCTAGCATTAAAAATCCCATGTATGCTGTCATACTTTAATAAATGTGCTAATGTTTTTGCATCGGCCAGGTCGTTTATCGCGACTACATTTATTTGAGGATGATCAATAAGTAATCTAAACAAATTTCGGCCAATTCGGCCAAAACCGTTTATTCCAAGATTAATTTTAGGCATTTTCTTAGTTAATATGCTTTTGTGCTTTGTAAGAAGATCTTACCAGTGCGCTACTTTCTACATGTCTAAACCCTAAATCTAAACCTATAGCTTCGTATTTTTTAAATTGATCTGGAGTGATAAACTGCTTAACAGGCAGGTGGCGTTTACTGGGTTGTAAATATTGCCCGATGGTTACCACATCTACGTTAGCGTCTTTAAGATCGTGAAGCGTTTGGATAACTTCTTCTTCTGTCTCGCCAAGACCAAGCATAATTCCCGATTTTGTACGATTAATACCTTGATCTTTTAAATAGCGTAGAACTTCTAAAGAGCGATCGTATTTTGCCTGAATTCTAACTTCACGGGTTAAGCGACGCACGGTTTCCATATTATGGGAAACAACTTCAGGAGCTACTTCTACGATACGGTCTATATTCCTTGTATTTCCCTGGAAATCGGGGATTAGTGTTTCAAGGGTGGTTTCAGGATTCATACGACGAATCGCTTTTACCGTTTCGGCCCAAATGATAGATCCCATATCTTTTAAGTCATCACGATCGACACTTGTCACCACCGCATGCTTAATTTTCATTAATTTAATAGAGCGTGCTACTTTTTCTGGCTCATCCCAATCTACCGTTTCCGGTCTACCGGTTTTTACACCACAAAAACCGCAGGAGCGTGTGCAAATATTACCTAAAATCATAAAAGTTGCAGTTCCTTCGCTCCAGCATTCTCCCATATTCGGGCAACTCCCCGAAGTACAGATAGTGTGTAGGTCGTATTTGTCTACAAGACTACGTAATTCGGTATATTTTTTACCTGTAGGAAGCTTAACTCTAAGCCATTTTGGTTTTCCTTTAGGTGTTGTTTTTGTAGGTGTAAGTGTCTCTGTACTCATAGCAAAAATCTCTTTTTCAAAGATACAATATTCTATCTAATTGCATAATTAGACGTAGCTAGTTTAAAAACTTAACTAGCTTTTTCGATCTTCAATAATTTCTGAAAGTAATTTTTTGGCTCTTAATAATTTAACCTTCACATTATTCATAGGTTCGCCCAAGGATTCTGAAATTTCTTTATACGATTTCTCTTGAAAAAACCGAAGGTTTAAAACTTCCTGATAATGTGGTTTTAATTTTTTGATATCCTGAAGGAGTTGTGCCAGGTTTTGTTCGGTAATGAGCTTGTCCTCAATAGAAGGTGTTTCGTCTACAATCGTATTTACTTTATCAGTTGACTCAGAAATAGTATTGATGCGTAACTGGCTGTTTTTCTTCCGAAGGATGTCTACATGAATATTTTTAGAAATCGCAATAAGCCAGGTACTAAACGAGTAATTTTCGTCAAAAGTTTCTAATCTTTTAAAAGCTTTAGAAAAGGTTTGTACGGTAATGTCTTCAGCTTCATACTCATTTTGTGTTTTTTTTAGCTGGAATCCATAAACATCGTTCCAAAATTTATCAAGCAAATAGTTAAAAGCCGACTGGTTTCCTTTTTTTGCCTCTTGGATTTTTTGTAATAATAACTCCTGATTTATTTCCAATGTGAGGGTTTTGAAATAATGTTTGCTATAAATATACCTAATTGCGCTAGGATTAGGAAAGGTTCGAGAATAGGAAATATCCAAATTACATCTTTTTCATCTAATTTTTTAGCTGACTGAAAATAGACGATGCCTTCTATTATTAAAGTTAATCCCAAGACACCTAAAGTGAACGGCCAGTATAATTTAAAAACCAATAGAATAATCAACAAGACCCAAAATAGCAATCTGCTGGCGTAAAATAATCCTAATAAAAATTTATGCCTGGATTTATAAAATTTCGCTACAGAGGCATGTCTTCTTTTTTGTCTAAACCATCCGGAAAGACTGGTCTTGGGTACACTTCTGGTAATACTTTCCTGATGATCGCAAAGCACTACGTTATTATTGGTGGCAGCCTCGTTTACAAAAAGGTCATCGTCGCCAGATCGAACTTGTAAGTGTGAAGCAAAACCATTCATTTTATAAAACTGGCTAGAGGTATAGGCAAGATTTCTGCCTACACCCATATAGGGATTACCAAGTTTTGCGTAAGAAAAGTACTGTATGGCAGTTAAAAGCGTTTCAAAGCGTATTAACTTATTGATAAACGATTTTTTATATTGAAAGTATCCACCGTACCCTAAAACGATAGATTTTTCTCCAGAAAATCCTGAGGCCATATGTCTAAGCCAATGAATTGATTGAGGCGCACAATCGGCATCGGTAAAAATTAAATGCTCATTTTGCGCTTTTTTGATCCCCAGTGTAAGCGCATATTTTTTATTGGCCCAAAATGCTTCGTTATTTACAACATTTACGATTTTAATTCGGGGATCCAATTGTTGAAATTCTTCAATAATATCCAGGGTGTGATCTGCAGAGGCGTCGTTAATAACTATTACCTCAAAATCAGGATAGTCCTGCTCTAATATGGAAGGCAGGAAATTTTGTAAATTTTCAGCTTCATTTTTTGCGCAAACAATTACCGAAACAGGAAATGTTACTGGTTTGGCCTCAGAAGTTGCTGCTCCCGAAAAATTAAAAAAAGCTAGAAAATAACCAATATTAATTGCCGCGAATAGAAGAAAAAGGGCAAATAGAACTGTTGCCATTCAGCATTAATTGGACGGTTGCTTTGGATTTTTACACTTCTCGTCTGGCATCTTTCCGCAGAAACTGCAGGGTTCACCTTCTTTATTTAAAAATGGACTCTGGCTAGCGCAGGTTCCTGCAAACTCCCCATCTTTCTTTCCCCATATTTTAATTGCAATACCTGCAAAGGCTAATCCTAGTAAAACTGCTGTTATAATAAATAGTTCCATAATTAAATCTTGTAATGCAAAAATACGAATTATTCGCTCTTTTTTAAAATAAGTCGCATGTTTAGTAATTGCTTTACATTCTTTAACGAAGTTTTACCGTTTTGAGATTTTAAGTGGCTGTACTTTAGAAGTATGAAACAGATAATGTTAATTTTTACAGCTCTTTTTTTAGTGGTCTCTTGCGGTAAAATAAAAGAAAAACAGCGGCAAAATATGATCGACGAGGTGAAAATCGAAGATAGTTTGCTTAGCGTTAGCAATACAAAGCGAATGAAAGCAATAACCAAATCAAGAAGTATAGCTATTATCGCAGCAGAAGATATTAAGCTTTCTAGTTTTAATCGAGTGCTTCAAAATGGAGATCTTGTGGCGACTTTATTGAAGGGACGTGGGCCGTACACTGTTTTTGCTCCGGAAGATGAAGCTTTTGAAACTTTAAATTATACTGAATTCGACGAAAATGAATCGGCAGGATTCTCTAAGTTATTTATACTGAATCGCGCTTTACCTTACGAAAAATTAAAAGCTGAAATTCTCGAAAATCGGCATCAATTATTAGTAGAAAATATGGAAGGCTCAAGGTTAAAATTTATAGAAAAAGATGGCGATGTTTATATAAAATCGGCTTCTGGAGAATTGCTGAAATTGGCTAAGCCGGCCAAAGCTTCAAACGGATTTTTATATAAAATAAACAGAATTGTGGGGCGGAATTAAATGATATTCACTTCAGGTTCCAGGTCAATCCCGAATTTTTCTTTGACAATTTCCCTGATTTTTATCGAAAGCATTAAAATATCACTTCCGCTAGCATTCCCATAGTTTACTAAAACCAATGCTTGTTTTATATGTACACCGGCGTCGCCATCACGATGGCCTTTTAATCCGGCTTTATCAATAAGCCACCCTGCAGGAATTTTTACTTCGCATTCACTAATGGGATAATTTGGGATTTCTGGAAAATCTTGTTGTAGATTTTTAAAAACTTCCATAGAAATTACAGGATTCTTGAAGAAACTACCAGAATTACCAATCTTGGCAGGATTGGGAAGTTTGCTTTCCCGAATTCGAATTACCGCATCTGAAATGTCTTTTATAGTTGGATTTTCGATGCCTTCTAATTCAGATTTGATAGCACCGTAATCTATTTTAAGTTGATGATTTTTGGTACTTAGTTTAAAATTTACAGTGGTGATAATGTATTGTGCTTTCAGTTTATTTTTAAAAACAGAATTTCTATACCCAAATTCGCAATCTTCAAGCGTAAAAGTTCGACTTTCTAAAGTCTGGATGTTAATGGCCTCGCAAGACACAAAATTGTCTTTAAGCTCTACGCCGTAAGCCCCAATATTTTGGATGGGAGAGGTTCCTACATTTCCCGGAATAAGGGAGAGGTTTTCTAGTCCGCCAAAATCATTTTTTAGCGTCCATAAAACAAACTCATGCCAGTTTTCGCCGGCATGAGCTTTTATAATGGCATAATCATCTTTTACTTCTAGAACTTCTTTTCCTTTTAAATCGATCTGGAGTACCGTTTTATGAATATCTCCTGTTAGTAACATATTGCTACCGCCACCCAGGATAAAAAGTTCTTCGGCATAGGTTTTCCTTAAAATCTTTTTTAAATCTTCAATCGTTTGGATTTTGATGAATTTACTGGCTCTAACATCAATCCCAAAGGTATTGTAGGGCTTTAAAGAGACATTGTGGATTACCTTCATATCCTATTTACTGGTATATTGTTTAATCGCCACCTCTAAGATTTGTAAGGCACGTTCAAGATTTTCTTTTTTTAATACATAAGCAATACGCACCTGGTTTAATCCCGTATTTGGAGTAGAGTAAAAACCGGCAGCAGGAGCCACCATTATAGTTTCACCTTCGAATTCAAAATCTTCCAACAACCATTGCGCAAAATCATCTGCACTTTTTATTGGCAGTTCTGCGATACAATAAAAGGCTCCTTTAGGTTTAGCCACCTTTACACCTTTAATCTTTTCAAGACCTTCTACAAGAATATTTCTTCGTAAAGTATATTCTTCATTTACTTCTTCAAAATACTCCTGCGGTGTATCTAAAGCAGCTTCACTGGCAATTTGAGCTAAGGTTGGAGGACTAAGTCGTGCTTGAGCAAACTTCATTGCGGTGGTGATTACTTCTTTGTTTTTAGAAACCAAGCAACCAATACGAGCACCACACATACTAAAACGCTTAGAAACCGAATCTACCATAATTGCGTTGTTCGCTAACTCAGGAATGCTCATAATACTATTATGTTTTACTCCGTCGTAGGTGAACTCTCGATACACTTCATCAGCGACAACGAAGAGGTCGTGTTTTATAGCCAAATCGGCGATTTGTTGTACTTCTTCTTTTGTATATAAATACCCTGTTGGATTGCCAGGATTGCAGAGAAGAATGGCTTTTGTATTTTCTGTGATTAGTTTTTCGAATTCAGAAATTGGAGGTAAGGCAAAATTGTTTTCAATAGAAGATTTAATTGGTACAATTGTTACTCCGCTTGATGTCGCAAAACCATTGTAGTTGGCATAAAACGGCTCAGGAATGATCACTTCGTCTCCCGGATCTGTAATAGTTCCCATTGCGAATAAAAGGGCTTCAGAACCACCGGTGGTCACAATAATATCTTCTGCAGTGACGTGAATGTCATTTCTTTCGTAATATTTAGCCAGTTTTTCACGATAGCTTGCAAAACCTGCAGAATGGCTATAAGATAAAACTTCTATACTGTTATCCCTTACGGCCTGCATAGCAATTTCAGGAGTTTTAATATCGGGCTGTCCAATATTTAACTGGTAGATCTTTTTACCTTTTTTGGCTGCCGCTTCTGCAAACGGAACTAATTTCCTTATCGGAGATTCGGGCATGCTAAGCCCTTTTTTAGAAATTGAAGGCATTCTTGTGCGTTTTATATTCGTTGCAAAAATGCAAAATTTAAGTAAGAATCTAAGGAAGCTTTTGTTGAAATTTGACTCGATAATCGATATTAAATGTTCCGGTGTTGTAAGAATAGTTATCAAGATACCTTGCAATAAAAATAATTTTCTTAGGACAGCCTCATGGGCTTGCCCTAAGGCAGTTTACTTTTAAGCGCCACATTTTATGAGGCATAAAAAAACTCCCGAAATTTCGGGAGTTTTAAGATTTTACAGTGATTTCTGGTTATTTGGTATCCGTATCACCACCATCGGTTTTGGGGGTTTCATCGTCCAAAACCCTACCTTTTATTTTTAAGGCTTTGGTAGGCTCTTCAGCATTAGAATATACGGTAACCGTTTTTCTTATTGGTCCAAGTCTATTGGTGTCGTATTTTACTTCAATTTTTCCAGATGCTCCCGGTTTAATTGGTCCATCTGGTTTTTTAGGAATCGTACAGCCGCAGCTGGAAGTTACATTGGTGATCACCAAATCGATGTCCCCTGTATTTGTAAATTCGAATACACGAACGCCATCGCTTCCTTTTTTAATTTCACCATAGTCTATTGTTTCAGACTTAAACTGCATTTTGGCAGTTTTTTGTGCCATGGCAGAATTAAATCCTACAAAGGCTAAAATGGCAATTAATGCTAGTTTTTTCATAATTCAATAATTTTCGGAAGAGTAAAGATACGCTGAATTACAACAGATTCAAAAATTATATTCAATTCAACTTCTTTTAAAATTCTCCACTTATAATTACTTTTGCCTTTATTTTCAAAAACTAGACCAAATATGGCAATCGCTTCACTATACAGTGCAAATAAAGTAGAGGATAAATGGTATAAATACTGGATGGATAATAAATACTTCCATTCAGAGGTAGACGAAAGAGAACCTTATACGATTGTAATTCCGCCACCAAACGTAACAGGAGTCCTGCATATGGGGCATATGCTTAATAATACTATTCAGGATGTATTGGTAAGAAGAGCGCGTTTAAAAGGTTTTAACGCGTGCTGGGTGCCGGGAACAGATCATGCTTCTATCGCTACCGAAGCAAAAGTTGTGGCAAAACTTAAAAACGAAGGGATTAGCAAAAACGATCTTTCTCGTGAGGAGTTTTTAGAACATGCCTGGGAATGGACACATAAGCATGGAGGTATTATTCTGGATCAGCTTAAAAAATTAGGTGCTTCTTGTGACTGGGATCGTACAAAATTTACAATGGACGACAATATGTCTGCTTCTGTAATTAAAGTTTTTGTGGATCTCTATGAAAAAGGTTTGGTGTATCGCGGATTTAGGATGGTAAACTGGGATCCTGAAGCAAAAACAACGCTTTCTGACGAAGAGGTGATCTATCAGGAAAAACAAGGACATTTATATTACCTTAATTATAAGATCGAAGGAAGTGATGAGTCTGTAACTATTGCTACTACTCGTCCTGAAACTATTCTTGGCGATACTGCCATCTGTATTAATCCTAACGACGAACGTTTTACACATCTTAAAGGTAAAAAAGCAATTGTGCCTATTTGCGGAAGAGTAATCCCAATTATTGAAGATGAGTATGTAGATCTTGAGTTTGGTACTGGTTGTCTAAAAGTGACTCCGGCGCATGATGAAAATGATAAAATGTTGGGGGATAAGCATAATCTTGAAATTATTGACATTTTTAATGATGATGCTACACTAAATGATTTTGGGATGCATTATGTAGGGAAGGATCGTTTTAGGGTAAGAAAAGAAATTGTTGCTGAATTAAAAGCATCTGGTGTTTTAGTGAAAACCGAAGATCATACTAATAAAGTAGGAACTAGCGAACGTACCGGTGCGGTGATCGAACCTAAACTAAGTGACCAGTGGTTTTTAAAAATGAAGGATCTCGCACAACCGGCTATTGATGCGGTTGTTGGAGATGATATTAATTTGGTGCCAGAGAAGTTTTTAAGTACATATCGTCACTGGATGGAAAATGTACGGGATTGGAATATTTCTCGTCAGCTTTGGTGGGGACATCAAATACCGGCTTATTATTTTGGTGACGGAACTAATGATTTTGTAGTAGCAGAGACGCTTGAAGATGCAGTTCAAAAAGCACAGGAAAAAACAGGAAATTCAAGTTTAACAGCTGAAGATCTTACTCAGGATAAAGATGCTTTAGATACCTGGTTTTCTTCCTGGTTATGGCCAATGAGTGTTTTTAACGGGATACTGGAACCAGAAAATGACGAAATAAATTATTATTATCCAACCAATGATTTAGTCACCGCACCAGAAATTTTATTCTTCTGGGTGGCAAGAATGATTATCGCGGGTTATGAATATCGAGGGGAACGACCATTTAGAAATGTGTACCTAACCGGAATTGTTCGTGATAAGCAACGTCGTAAAATGTCTAAATCTTTAGGGAACTCACCAGATCCACTAGGGTTGATCGACCAATACGGTGCAGATGGTGTTCGTGTGGGAATGCTACTTAGTTCTCCTGCAGGAAACGACCTGATGTTCGACGAGGATCTATGTAAGCAGGGTAGTGCTTTTGCTAATAAAATATGGAATGCATTCCGCCTGGTTATGGGATGGGAAGTTTCAGCAGAGACTAAGCAACCAGAGACTTCTAAAATCGCAATCGACTGGTATAAAGCAAAATTCCAGAAGAGTTTAGCAGAAATTGAAGATCATTATTCTAAGTATCGAATTAGTGATGCGCTAATGGGAACCTATAAATTAATCTGGGACGATTACTGTAGCTGGTTTTTAGAAATGGTAAAACCGGCTTATGGGCAACCGATAGATAAGAAGACATTCGATGCGGTAATCGCTATTCTAGAAGATAATTTAAGAATTCTTCATCCTTTTATGCCTTTTGTTACAGAGGAGATTTGGCAGACCATCAGTGAAAGAACACCAGAGGAAGCTCTAATTGTAGCGCAATGGCCAGCGCAAGTAGCTTATGATGAAAAAATTATCAATGAATTTGTTTTTGCTTCAGAGGTAATCTCTGGGGTGCGTAAGATTAGAAAAGATAAAAATATTGCGTTTAAAAATGAGATTGATTTAAAGGTTCAGAACAATGATAATGTGTCGGACTCGTTTGATAAAGTGATCGCTAAAATGGGCAATATCGCCAACCTGGATTATGTAAATGAACAGGTAGAAGGAGCCTTATCTTTTCGTGTAAAATCAAATGATTATTTTATTCCGGTTGGTGGAGCAATCGATGTGGAAGCTGAAATTGCCAAGCTAGAGGAAGAATTAAAATATACCGAAGGTTTCTTAAATTCAGTAAATAAAAAACTCTCTAATGAGCGCTTTGTGAACAATGCTCCAGAGAAAGTTGTTGCTATTGAAAAAGCGAAACAAGCAGATGCAGAAGCTAAAATTGAAGCTTTAAAGACAAGTTTAGCGAGTTTGAAATAAAAAAAAATAAAGCCTTTAATGAAAGCCTCACAATTTTGTGGGGCTTTTTGTTTGTAGTAAAAATGAAATTTAGACTAGAGAGAAGAGAACAATAATTAAGATAAAATTTTGAATTTTCAATTTTGAATATTGAATTTGATTTTTTGAGCTGAAAAATAACGGCTAAAAGCATATCGCTTTTCTGTAAACTATAAACTCTCTATAAGCAGATCACTTGCTGTTAGAATAGAGGAAATATAGCGTTGAGGTTGTTTAATTGGGCAATGTGTTATGCGATGATTTCGCTAAGAAGTAGAATCCGAGAATTCGGTAAGTTTTTTCTGAAAGCTAATAATCTACTTTTATTCTAAACCTGAGTTTGATATAAAAGTTTTTGCAGGCATTTTGGTTCATTGAGTGAATTTTCAAGGAAAATTTGTATCGAAATGCTACCAAAATGGAAACTTCGATACAAAATCTTTTGCCAAGATTTCACTCAGTCTCCGAAATTTTCTTAGATCGAACTGAGGTTCTAAAGTTTTTTGAACGAAACATGAATTTATTATTAAAATTAACAACCTCACAGGTCATAGCTATCCAGAATAGGCCTGTGAGGGTTGATAATGTATACGGTAATTAGTATTGTAAATTGTTTACCGTGACTGCGAGCTGAACTACTGCGTCGTGTCCTTTTTCTTCTTATTTCTATTTAACAATCCGCCCAGAATCGATTTTGCGGCGTCTTCAATTTTTTTCTCCTGCGTTGTTTTAGTAGAATCGGTTTTTGTTTGTGGAGTCTTTGTTGCTGTACTATCTGTAGACTGCTGATTTTGATTGTTTTTACCCAGTTGTTTATTAATCAGGTCGTTTAAGGCATTCGTACCTTTTTCTTTCAGGTTATTTTTCTGCTCTTCAACAATTTTCTGCGTTAAACTACTAATGGCCTGCTGCATATTCAAATTGATCTGCGGACTTTGGAAAGTTCCGCTTAAACCAACAGGAATTTCAACTTTGGTATTTTGCAAACTCGATCCGCTTAGCTGACTTAAGGTATTTCCAATCTGGTTTCCTAAATACTTAGCAGGAACATCTAAATTCAGTTTATAATTCATGTTCATATCAAAACCATGGCTACCCGAAACCTGTACCAGAACATCTTTAATTTTAAAATCGAATGGCTGAATATTTACCGCACCATCTTTAAAAGATAATTTTGTTTTTAGATTATTTAAATCAACTTTATCAAGATCGATAAAATTGAGTTGACTGTCTAGTTTCGCTAAAAGCGGCATTTTTTCCGGATTTACATCCGCGGTTAATATTTGAGCTAAAGCATCACCGGCTAAACTGGTTAAAATTGGGGTAAGATCGTTGTTTAAATTTCCTTTTAAATTTAGGTTAGTTTGTATTTTTCCCTGCAATGCGTTGGCGATAGGTGCCAATCCTTGCATAAGTTCCAGTCCGTTAAAAGATTCAGCAATACTTATCGCATTTAGATCTAAAGACATATCGAATGTTGGCGTTGCAGTTTTTGTAGAAACATGACCGTTAAGAGCGATATTTCCGTTAAAAATATCTGTAGTGATATTTTCTAAGGTTGCGGTTTCATCACGGATAATCAATTTTCCTTTAGCATTGGTTAGTTTTAGATTATCGTAAAGAACCTTATTTGCATTGAAGGTAAGTACCACATCCAAGAAAGACGGTATTTTTATCGCTTCTTCACCGGTGGCTACTTTTTCGGTTTTTGATGTTTCAGACGTGTTTTCTTCGGAAGTTGTTACTGGTTTCTCTTCGGTTTGGGCAACCATAAAATCATTCACTGCAAAAGTGTTTGATTTTACATTGAAGATCCCTTTTAATTCCTGATCTGTAAACAAGAAGCCCATTAAATTCTGAATAGTTCCTGTAGCCTGTAAGTCGGTTTGACCAGTGGTTAAATCAAGTTCTGGAACAGTGACATTACCCTGACTCAAATTCACCCTGGCGCTAGAGACTTTAATTTCATTAGGGATTTCAGGGGATTTGTAGCTAAAGTTTTTGATCCCTGCCGTACCACTACTTTTTACATTTTGATATTGTTCTTTTTCGATACTGTTCATATCAAAACTCGTTGAAGCATCTACGGTAAGGATTCCGTTTAGATCAAGATCCATATCCAAAGGATAAGCCTTATCAAGGTTTGCTAAATTTAGGGTTCCGTCTAAATTTAGGGCTACTAACATATTACCCATAAGATTTTTTACACTTCCGTTAGCCGCAAAACGATCCTGATCGATTCTGAATTTTACATTTTTAAAAGTTAAATAAGTATCTTCTACAATTCCGGTTTCGTTTAAAACACGTAGATCGAGATTTATGTCCTGCACACTTTTTGGCAAGTCGGGATATTTAAAAGAGGCATTATTTGAGGTGACTTTAATATCTAATTTAGGAATGTATTTGTCGTTTGCGGTACCTTTAATCATTCCATCAACCACAAAATCTCCCTTGGTTTCAACGTTTTCGATATTCTTGGCGTACACTTCAGGAATTACCGCCAGGAAGTTTTTAAAGTCAGATGATGGTGTTTTAAACGTAAGATCAATATTCGTATCGTCCCCATCAACCTGCACAAAGCCATTAAAAGTTAATGGTAATTGATTGATATGCGCTTCGTTTTCAAGGAAGGTATATTTCATATTTTCCAGATCCATTTGGATTACGGCATCTAGATCTACTTTATTCTTGTTTAAATAGTTAATACTATCAAATTCAAAAGAAACGATAGCTTCAGTATCGGTATCCAATTCGGTTTGGTCTAACGAAAAATCTCCGGTTCCCTGGTGATTTAATTCTTCTAATTTTAAGGCCATTTTAGCCCCAACGTCTTTATAGTGTAATCGGGAATTATTGATCTCGTAATGCTGAAGATCTAAACTAAAACCGCCGGTGGTATCTGCAGGGGTTCCTGTAGTGGTTGCGGTAGTATCAATTTTAGCGATATCATAATTGGCTCTGCCCAGTGAATCTACCAAAATATTAATATAAGCATCATTAACTTTAAATTCGTCTATTCTCTTTGGTTCTTCGCTCCCTTTAAAAAGTTCTTTGATGCTCATTTGCAAGGTTACTTCTTTAACATCGGCCAGAGTATCGCCTTCAAAAGGAGCGTTATTAATTACGCTCACGTCAATTAAAACCACGGTAGCTTGTGGGAAACTTCTAAATAAACTAAGGTCGATATCAGCAAATTCAACCTTGGCATTTACGTTATTATTAATCGTCTTCTTAACGAAATTCTCTATTTGTGAAGAAAATAAAAACGGGGCTGCAATCAATAATACAATAATTACAAGTAGCGTAATTCCTATAATTTTAAATACTTTTTTCATCACAATTAAGGTTAAGTAGTAGTTTTTTCTCGATAATCGAGATTAAATATTTCAATGTTTGCCTAGAAATAAACTTGTTTTCTAATAAATGCCTCGAGCTAGTTACTCATAAAAAAGTAATACCGAATCAATCTTGTTCTTCCAGGATAATTTCTTCCCCTTCCGCAAGCTTAAATCGTTTTCTCATTGCATATACCGCGGCATATAGAAAAGGTGTATCGCAAATCGCTACAATTACTTTAAATAAAAACCCACTTAGTAAAAGAGCACCAAAACGATCCCATTCAATTTTATGAAAGCTACACAACAAGAAAAGCACGGAAAAGGTGTCTACAAATTGGGAAAGAAAAGTTGAAAAGTTATTTCTTATCCAAAGATGTTTCCCTTTGGTGAGTTTTTTCCAAAAATGAAAAAGCTGAATATCGATGTATTGAGCCAGTAAGTAAGCCAGCATCGAAGCAATTACAGCAATGGCGGTAGCTCCAAACACTTTTTGAAATAATTCATTTCCAATAGGGGACCAGTCTGTTGCCGGTACAGCATCTGCGGTATAAATAATCAATAAAGAAAAGAGCGAGGCAAAGATTCCGGCGGTCACGACCTGGTTAGCTTTCTTTTTCCCATACACCTCACTAATAAGATCGGTAATTAAAAACGTAACCGGATATGGCAAAATACCCACCGAAATTTCAAAAGTATAAAGGCCGAAAAAATCCCAGCTAAAAAACTTCTGAAATATTAAATTAGAAACTACCAGAGATGCAATGAACAAAGCGGCTATAATCAGGTAAAATCTATAGGCCGTTAGTTTATCTTTTAAGTAGAGTTTTGCCAAATTTATTTTTTAAAATACTTACCAACAAAATTAAGGGTATGTGCATTTGTTTTGCTTAATTTGCTGTGAAATTATAGCATACCCCTTATTAAACTTTTCTTAATTACAGTTTGAAATCCCCTAAGATAGTACATATAGCGCTGGGAAGCAATGAAGGAGAGCGTTTTGATATTTTACAAAATGCAGTAAACAGGATATTTGAAGATGTTGGTGAAATTCTAAAAATTTCTTCAGTGTATGAAACCGCTTCCTGGGGTTTTGCCGG
This sequence comes from Zunongwangia sp. L-65, assembly GCF_056859415.1. Taxonomy (NCBI): domain Bacteria; kingdom Pseudomonadati; phylum Bacteroidota; class Flavobacteriia; order Flavobacteriales; family Flavobacteriaceae; genus Zunongwangia; species Zunongwangia sp. L-65. The sequence goes on along the minus strand of NZ_JBSXOK010000036.1, from coordinate 1,471 downwards.
AAACACCTTTCTTAATGCCTGTATTTCGGTTTCTACACGTTTTTCTGCGGAAGAGGTACTACGTAAATTATTAGCGATTGAAGCTTACTTTGGCCGAAAAAGGAATGATGCTAAAAATTACCAAAATCGAACTTTAGATTTGGATGTTTTGCTTTTTGAAGATGAAGTGAGTGAAACAGAAACCTTGACTTTGCCGCATCCGCAAATCCAAAATCGACGTTTTGTATTACAACCTTTAAATGATATTGCTTCTAAAGAAGTGCATCCTGTACTAAAAAAGAAAATTCAGCAATTATTGCTCGAAGTAAAGGATGATGCTGGATTGTCTAAAATCGATGCGAAACTTGAAACACCCAAGCTCAATAACAAGTTTAGTTCCTGTAATTATATTGCGGTGGAAGGGAATATTGGAGCCGGTAAAACCAGTTTTTCGACGATGGTTTCTCAGGATTTTAACGCCAAACTAATTTTAGAGCGTTTTAAGGACAATCCGTTTTTACCAAAATTTTACGAAGATCAGGAGCGCTATGCTTTTTCGCTAGAGATGTCTTTTTTGGCCGATCGCTATCAGCAATTATCTGATGATTTGGCGCAGTACGATTTGTTTAAGGACTTTGTGATCTCTGATTATGACGTTTTTAAATCCCTGATTTTTGCTAAAATCACTTTAGAAGAAGATGAATATTCGCTGTATCAAAAGTTATTTCATTTAATGTATAAAGAGTTGGTTAAGCCAGATTTGTACATTTATCTTTATCAAAATACCGAAAGATTACTTCAGAATATCAAAAAAAGAGGGCGGGAATACGAACAGAATATTCAGCCTGAATATTTAATGGATATCAATAAAAGCTACCTCTCTTTTATAAAGTCTCAAACCAATATGAAAGTCCAGATTATCGATATTTCTGAACTGGATTTTGTAAACAACCGCAAAGATTACTTGAAATTATTAGGAGAAATTAAGCTATAGGTTTTAGTTTATAGTAAAATGATGTCGCTTCGAGTGACAGATTTCGAAATGAAATGGAGAAATTTGTTGTATCGAGAAGTTATTTTAGTTGATTGTTAAGGCTTCTCCGTTTCGTTACGATACAGTGGAAATGAGGAGAATCTTTGTCATTTCGATCGAGTTCCGAAAAAGTTTACGATATATACTTTACAGTCAATTCAAAATTGAGATTTAAAATTAAATACTCCTGATTCCTATTTCTTGAATCGTACCTCTTTGCTGTCTCTTCCCTCTATTCTATATTCCAACAGTTTAGTGCTTTGCAGTTCTTGATATAATTTTTCGTCCCTAAAAATCACTTTAGTTTACAGTAAGATGTGTCACTTCGATTTCTATGACAATTCCAAGCGGTTTTTATAATTTGTTTGGTTTTTAATTAGTGCCATAGCAATGTGTAACAATTTGTTCCTGACCGCATTTAGAACACTCATTTTATTTTTGCCCTCTTCGACTTTTCTT
>NZ_JBSXOK010000035.1:0-80576 GCF_056859415.1 Zunongwangia sp. L-65 | reverse complement strand
CTTTAAGAAAGATTGTTTTAAATAAAACCCAAAATTTACTCGATAAGCGAAAGCTTAAGCAGCCGCTGTTGAGTTCAAAGTTTAAAAGTTCAAGGTTTAAAGTTGTTTTTTTCTATCTTCATTTTCACATCAACAAATTTTCTTGTTCCCAGAATCAAGACTCCGTCATCTATTTTCTCTTTTCTAGATTCTTTCACGCTTTGGCTTCGATACAATCGCTCCTTTGTCGCAATCACTCAGCCGCCGTTGAGTCCAAGTACAAAAGTTCAAGGTTTAAAGTGTTGTTTTCCTATCTTCATTTTCACATCAACAAATTTTCTTTTTTCCAGAATCAAGACTCCGTCATCTATTTTCTCTTCTCTCTTTTCTAGCTTCTTTCACGCTTTGGCTTCGATACAATCGCTCCTTTGTCACAATCACTCAGCCGCTGTTGAGTTCAAAGTTTAAAAGTTCAAGGTTTAAAGTGTTGTTTTCCTATCTTCATTTTCACATCAACAAATTTTCTTGTTTCCAGAATCAAAACTCCGTCATCTATTTTCTCTTTTCTAGATTCTTTCACGCTTTGGCTTCGATACAATCGCTCCTTTGTCGCAATCACTCAGTCGCTGTTGAGTTCAAAGTTTAAAAGTTCAAGGTTTAAAGTGTTGTTTTCCTAGCTTCATTTTCACATCAACAAATTTTCTTGTTTTCAGAATCAAGACTCCATCATCTATTTTCTCTTCTCTCTTTTCTAACTTCTTTCATGCTTTGGCTTCGATACAATCGCTCCTTTGTCGCAATCACTCAGCCGCCGTTGAGTCCAAGTTTAAAAGTTCAAGGTTTAAAGTGTTGTTTTCCTAGCTTCATTTTCACATCAATAAATTTTCTTGTTTCCAGAATCCAGGTCTGTTTTCAGGATACAGTTTGTTGCCATTCAACATTCAGCATTTAAAATTCAAAATCTCTCCTGATTCCTGACTCCTAAATTTCTTTTTTCTAATGTCTTACCGCGTAGCGATCTAACTTCTAACTTCCTATCACATGTGATCGCCGAAGAATATAGCATTCATCAATAATTTATTGGTGCCATACCAGAATGCTCTAAAGTTGGTGTTGTCTGTAAAGTAAATTACCTGTCCTTTGCCAAAACCATTTGTTTTAAAAGGGACCGTATTTTTTATCTCTTCGTTTTTTTCTTCACTTATATAACCACTTAACAAAGGATCGTTGGTGTATTGAATGGGATTGTTAAAGCTCTGTTCGTCAGCTTCAACAAAAATAGTGGTATTTCTAAAAAGCGCTAAATGGTCATTTTTATATCCAAAGTTAATAGGATGAGAGCGGTCTAATTTTGTTTCAAAAATTGCCCCGCCAATACCTTGGGCTCCGTAAAAATCACTGCGCTGCTCAAAACTAATATTTTTAGCTTTTATTGGATTGTTTTTGGTTTTAATGTCTAGTAAATTATTGGTACTTAGGTAACGTGAAGCATTTCTATATGCAATTAAAGTGCCTCCGTTTCTAATCCATGTTTTAAGTTTTTCAGTATCATTTTTATCCAGAGCAGTTCCCCAGTTGTTTACTAAAATAATATCGGTGTATCGGCTAAGATCGGCACGTCCAAAGTTACGGGTATTTAGTTTGGTTACTTTAATATCATAGCGTTGATCAAACAAGTGCCAAATTTCACCGGCATCATATGGGGTAATACCTTCGCCAACTAAAAGAGCGATTTCCTGATTCTCTATCGGAAGGAAAAAGCGACTCCCCAGATTGATCCCTGAAGTTAAGCCGGTATCTACCGCATCGATCGTAATATTAGCCGTTTCAGCAACATTTTGTAGAAAATCGAAAAGTTCTTCTTTGTTTAGTTTTTGATTCTGAACGGGAATCATGATACTGCCGTAGTCATATTGTTTTGTTTTAGTACCAAATCTTTGCATAGCAACTCGCGCCCTTAATCCTTTATTAAGGATCATGTTTAAGGCTTTTGGTGCATTATAATCATGCCACTCCATTACATAGGCATAAGAGCTTTTTTCCATGGCAGGAACTTGTGGTTGCTCCAGTACCTCAATCATTTCTCCGGCATGATCTAAAGAAGCATTCTCCGTATAATCTAAATTAAAAGCCAGAGGAAATGTCCAGGCAGAGATATCATAAAATAAACTATCTTCAAAACTTGTTCTTTTTTCAAACATAGCTTCTACCAGTTGGTGTTGTCTCTGGTTTTTTGGGATGATATATGCTGAACCTGGTTTGTATGTTTTTCCGTCTTTACTAAATTCTTTTGTTACAGGGTGAATTTTAATTTGGTGTCTTTTCATAATCTCAGCCAAATGATAAGCTGTGGTGGCATCTTTGGTATTTCCAAAAGCCCAGGCGCCTTTACCGGCAGAACTCCTGGCGTTATTATAGAAATCGCGTTGGTAATTCAACAATTTCACTCGCATGTTTTTTGCAGCTTCTAAAGTAGAGAGAGCGGCGGTAAATTGATTTCTTATAGTGAATGGAAAAGTTAATAAGCCATTATCGGTTTCTTGTGCATGCCCGCGAGAACTCGCCTGTTCAAATAAAATCCCGATGCTTCCATTGATATCGGGGAAGGTAGATCCTTTTCCATAATAAAAGTCATCATAGCTTTCTTCTGTAAAATAAAAGCTTCCCAATTTATCAAAAGCGGCTGCATGATATTTCCCGATCTCTTGTGTTAATTCTTGATTTAGGTTTGGTGTTAGAGGATGGGTTCTGGAAGGAATGCCAGGTTGAAAGAAAAAAGAAGAATTAGAACCCATTTCATGGTGATCTGTAAGAATGTTTGGATACCATTTATGGAAGGTTTTAATTCTGGCCTGTGATTCCGGTAATTGTGCCGGCAGCCAGTCACGGTTAAGATCAAACCAATAGTGGTTGGTACGACCGCCCGGCCAAACTTCGTCATACTCCCGATCTTGTGGATCTGCATTAATATTGGCACTACGATTGGTATTTGCCCAATAGGCAAAACGTTGTAATCCATCTGGGTTGAAAGAGGGATCAAATAGAATAATGGTATGGTTTAGTAAATCTTCAATTTCATCACCTTCGGCAGCTGCTAAATAATAGGCGGCAATAAGTGCAGCATTAGAACCACTGGGTTCGTTACCATGTATAGAAAACCCCTGGTTTACTACGATGGGCATCTCTTTGGTATTAAGATTGGCAGCGCCATCTTCAACTAAAGCTTTATGATCCTGCCGGATCTTGTCGATATTTTGAATGTTTTTTTCTGAAGAGATCGTTAGTAATAAAAGTGGTCGTCCTTCGTAGGAGGTGCCGCGGTTTTCTATACTAATACGTGGGGAAACTTCAGCAAGTTTGGTCATATAGTTCACCAATCGATCATGGCTTACATGCCATTGTCCCGGCAAAAAGCCAATAATGTCCTGTGGTTTTGGAATGTCAGCATTATAGCTAATGGTTTTTGGTAAATAGTAATCGAGGCTTAAAGTATCGAAATCCTGTGCCTGAAAACCCATTGATGAAATTAGAAAAAAGAGGGTGAGAAATTTCTTCATAATTTAAAGTTGAGGTATAAAACAAAAAACGCCCCGGATTAGGGGGCGGTTAACAATGTAAGTGTAATTTTTTAGATATCGTCAAAGCTAACATCAGTAAAATTTTCTGGGGCAGTTTTGGCTTCTACTGCACCGGTACCTTCATAGGAAGGTTTAAAATCTTTTTGGTGACGCTCACTTATTACCTCTTCTCCTTTTTCATCAAGAATAAAATCGGTCATTTCCTGAAGAATCTCTGTAAAACCGGCAAAATCTTCTTTATAAAGGTAGATTTTGTGTTTTTTGTAATAGAAAGATCCATCGTCATTGGTGAATTTCTTGCTTTCTGTGATGGTAAGGTAGTAGTCGTTGGCACGCGTCGCTCTCACATCAAAGAAATAAGTTCTTCTTCCTGCTCTTAGTACTTTAGAGAATATTTCTTCTTTCTCCATCAATCCCTTGTCGCTCATAAAATATAATTCTTTAAATGGTTTAGTAAAGTTGCTTTCAAAAATCTAAAAAAAATTAACATCTTACAAGAAATTTTCACATTTCTTTTTCATTTAACTGTTTTGCGTACAGTTCTTTATAATATCCGTCTATTTTAATTAATTTTTCGTGAGTGCCCTGTTGTACGATATTTCCGTCTTCGAGAATAATTATCTTATCTGCATTTTTTGCAGAAGAAATTCGATGACTTACAATAATAGTTGTCTTATCCCTTGATATTTTGAAAAGATTGCTAAGAATAGCTTCTTCTGTTTCGGTATCTACTGCGGAAAGGCAATCGTCGAAAAGCAGAATTTGTGGATTTTGGATAATCGCTCTTGCGATAGAAACCCTTTGTTTCTGTCCTCCAGATAAAGTAATCCCTCGTTCCCCTAATACCGTATCGTAACCTTTGCTAAAGTTTTTGATGTTTTGATGTACAGAGGCTGTTTTCGCAGCTTCGATTACATCTTCATCGGTAGCATTGTCTTTCCCAAATTTAATATTGTTTCTAATCGAATCACTAAATAAAAATGCATCCTGGGGCACGTATCCAATATTACGTCTTAAATTATCAAGATTTAGGTTTTTTACGTTTATACCATCAACTTCAATCGATCCTTCTTCGACATCATATAATCGCCCAATGAGATCCAGAACAGTAGATTTTCCGGATCCTGTTTTACCAATAATCGCCAGAGTTTCTCCCTGATTTACTTCAAAAGATATATTTTTTAGAGCCGTAATATTGGTGTCTTCATAAGTAAAAGTCACATTTTTAAAATTGACTTTACCTTTAATAATATCAGTGGTTTCTTTATGATTTTTAATTTCTGGTTCGCTATCCAGAAACTCATTAATTCGTTCCTGGGAAGCTTCGGCCTGCTTAACCAAAGAAGTTACCCACCCAATTGAAGCTACCGGCCAGGTAAGCATATTTACATACAATAAAAATTCTACAATGATACCAAGGTTATCAATCTGCCCGGTGATATATTGTCGACCGCCTACATAAATCACAAGAACGTTGCTTATCCCAATAAGGAGAACCATAAGAGGAAAGAAAAAAGCCTGTACTTTTACCAGATCGATATTTTTATCTCTGCTGGTATTAGAAAGATCGGTAAAATTATTATCGGTTTGCTGTTCTAAACTGTAGGATTTTATCACAGCGATTCCGCTAAAACTTTCCTGAGTGAAGGTGTTGAGTTTTGATAAATATTGCTGAACTACGGTACTGCGTTTTTGAATGGCGACACTTAATTTATAAATCGCAAATGATAGAATGGGCAGCGGAATTACGGTGTATAGCGTAAGGACAGGGGCGGCCTGGATCATAAAGATCAATACTACTATTGTTGAAGTAAGCGTGGTTACCGTATACATAATGGCAGGCCCCAAGTACATTCTTACCTTACTAACATCTTCACTAATACGGTTCATTAAATCCCCCGTGCGATTTTTTTTATAAAAGTTAAGGGATAATTCCTGATAGTGTTTGTAAACTACATTTTTTAAATCGTATTCAATATGACGAGAAACTACAATAAAAGTTTGTCGCATAAGAAAGGTGAAAAATGCAGAAATCAGAGTGGTACCTACCAGTAATAAAATGTTTTTTAATAATTCTGCTTTTAGGGAATCGTAGCCGGTAATTTCTCCATTTATATATTGCTCTATAGCATCTGTAGAGTTTCCTACCAATGGAATGAAATATAGACCAAAAATCCTGGAAATAATCGTTACGACCAGCCCTAGAATAAGTTTCCATTTATATTTTAAAAAGAATTTATTGAGTGTTCTTAAATGTTTCATCCTTAAAATTGATCTCTTATTTTAAGAATATGTTATTTTTGCCACAATTCCATGGTGTAAAATTAAAATATTCTTATTTTTGCGCCGTCATTTTTAGGATATTTAAAAATGACATTAATTTAAAAACCCGCAAATTATGCAAGTTGATGTTTTAAATGCTAAAGAACTTAAAAAAGCTGCACCGGTATTTGGACAGCTTTCGTTCGATAATCATGAACAGGTTGTTTTTTGTAACGACAAAGATACAGGATTAAAAGCAATAATAGGTATTCACAACACAGTTTTGGGACCGGCTTTAGGTGGTACCAGAATGTGGAATTATACCAGTGAATGGGAAGCATTAAATGATGTATTACGTTTATCTCGTGGGATGACGTTTAAAAGTGCGATTACCGGTTTAAACCTTGGTGGTGGTAAGGCTGTTATTATAGGTGACGCGAAAACCCAAAAAACTCCAGAGCTAATGATGAAGTTTGGAGAGTATGTAGATTCTTTGGGTGGAAAATACATTACCGCAGAAGATGTAGGGATGGAAACTGCAGATATGGATCTGGTAAGAGATGTAACGCCATATGTAACCGGGATATCTGAAGAAAGAGGAGGATCAGGAAATCCTTCACCTGTTACTGCCTACGGTGTGTTTATGGGAATAAAGGCAGCTGCGAAATATCAATTTGGTACAGATGAGTTAGAAGGACGCTCGGTATTGGTACAGGGTATTGGTCATGTAGGAGAGACCTTAGTGGAATACTTAATAAGTGATGGAGCTAAAGTTTATATAAGTGATATTAGCGAAGAGCGTTTACAGGAAGTGAGCAAGAAATATGGTGCGATTATTTTTGATGAAGCCGATGTTTATAGTGCACATGTAGATATTTATGCTCCCTGTGCTTTAGGAGCTACAATTAATGATGATACCGTAAACCGTCTTAATTGTAAAGTTATTGCAGGTGCCGCAAATAATCAATTGTCAGACGAGGTAAGACACGGACAAATTTTACGTGAACGTGGAATTGTTTATGCTCCCGATTTCTTAATTAACGCCGGAGGAATTATAAATGTATATGCTGAATTAGAGAAATACAGCAGACAAGAGATTATGTCTAAGACTCAGAATATTTATAATACCACACTGCAAATCCTTGAAACTGCGGCTAAAGAAGACATGACAACACATTTTGCTGCACTTAAAATTGCAAGGCAAAGAATAGAAGATAGAAAAAAATCAAGTTTGAAGTAGCCAGAATCAAAATATTGGTATTTTTGCAGGGCGAAAGAATAATCTTTCGCCCTTTTTAAATTCTAAAAAAGTTCTTTTACAATTATGTTGACAAGAAGACATATTCGAGTTAAGGTGATGCAATCCTTATATGCATTCAACCAAAGTGAAAATGACAATCTTGCAAGCGAGGAGAAATTCTTGCTAAAAAGCATGGAAGAGATGTATGATCTTTTTGTGCTTCAGCTAAGTTTGTTAACCGAAATTAAAGCGCATGCCGAAACTTTTTTAGAACGTTCCCAACAAAAACATCTCGCCACACAGGAAGATAAAGATCCAAATAGGAAATTTGTTCAAAATGCGGTTTTTGAAATTTTAGAACAAAATACTCAATTAGAGCAAATTATCGACGATCGTAAACTTAATCACTGGAAGTTTGATGATGAGTACGTGGCGATCTTATGGAACGAGATTAAAGAAAGTAATGCGTTTGCCGATTATATGGAAACGAGAGATAACTCGTTTAAAGAAGATAAAGATTTTGTTCTTGCTATATTTAAAAAAGTAATTGCTCCAAACGATAAGATTTACGATTACTTTGAAGATAAAAAATTAACATGGTTGGATGATCTTCCTTTAGTGAATACCGCGGTAGTAAAAATGCTGCAGAAATTAAAGCAAACTGCAACCCCGGAAGATAAACTTCCAAAGCTGTTTAAATCTATAGATGATAAGGAATTTGCGGTCAACCTTTTTAGAAAAACCTATCTGAAAGATGGTAAACTTTCTAACGAAATGCAGGGAAAAACACCAAACTGGGATAAAGACAGAATTGCAGAGATTGATACGGTGCTTTTAAAAATGGCGATTTGTGAGTTTTTAGAATTCCCTTCTATTCCGGTGAAAGTAACTATAAATGAATATCTTGAGATTAGTAAAGAATATAGTACCCCAAAAAGTAGTATTTTTATAAATGGAATTCTGGATAAGCTTTCTAAAGAGTACAAAACCGACGGGAAATTAAATAAAATAGGGCGTGGCCTTATGTAGTCTAGATTTTTTCTTAATTTTAAACCTCAAATTTATACACATTATGAAAAAAGGAATTTTATTAATAGCAGCAGTGGGAACGATGTTCTTCACTTCTTGTAAAGACGCTGGTAACAGTGCCTCAGAAAAGGTGAAAGCTGAAAACGTAGATGCGGCAGCAGCACGTGACTCTAAAGCAACGGTATATCCAGAGCTAAGTTTCGATGAAACCGAATTCGATTTTGGGAATATCCCACAAGGTGAACCGGTAGAGCATGTATTTACTTTTACAAATACGGGCAGAGCGCCATTAGTAATAACCAATGCCAAGAGTACATGTGGATGTACTGTGCCAGAATATCATAAAAACGAATCTATCCAACCCGGTGAAACAGGGGAGATGCTTGTAAAATACAATGGTTCTGGTAGAGGACAGGTTCAAAAAACAGTAACAATTTCTGCAAATACTGAAAACGGGCAAGAGCAAATTAAAATTAAAGCTTTTGTAGAGGCAGATAAAGCAAGCTAAAAGCTAGAATTAAATTTATATATGGATCAAATACAACAGTTTCTTCCCTTAATCTTAATGTTCGCGGTTGTGTATTTTTTTATGATACGCCCGCAAATGAAAAAGGCTAAACAGGAGAAAAACTTTATTTCTGAATTAAAAAAAGGAGATCGAATTGTTACCAAAAGTGGTATGCATGGTAAAATTATCGATTTTAGTGAGAAAAACAACGCGGTAGTTATTGAAACCGGTGCTGGGAAAATCACTTTCGATAAATCTTCAATTTCTCTTGAAATGAGTCAAAAGCTTAACGAACCGGCAAAACCGGTTAAGGAAGAGAAAAAATTAAAAGAAGAGAAAAAATAATTTACTCTTTTAAATAATAAAAAATCCCTTCAGTATTCTATTCCTGGAGGGATTTTTTTATATCAAATTCTCTGTATTCGGGATAAATTTTTCGGTTACTTTTTGTTGAAATATTTTATCACCGGTTAATTTTTCGGCATAGTTAGCCGTCCCTTTTGAGGAGTAGAAAAATCACATAATCTCCTGTTTCATTAATTTGTGACAGAAAACTCCTTCTATTGGTTTGATAACAAATCTTATGGAATCTTTGTACAGATTCGACAGTGTTATGTAGAGGGAGATTTATAAAATCATTAGCAATTTTTATACTTATCATGTAATCCAACTCCTTTTTTTATCATGGGGATTATTTTTTCCAGTCGGTTTATACGCGTTGCCTCACGTTTAGCATCATTAATATAATCGGCATATTCTCTTTGTTTGCCAGAAGTTAATTGGCAGTAAGATTCATCTAAGTCAGCATCCTTTTTAAGTGCAGCTCTTAGTTCAGACGGAATGATCAATTCTTGTTTTCTGGAGGCTTTTATCGTTTTCCCCAGTTTTTGATTTTCGATCGCTTCTAAAACATACCGAAGTAAAACTTCGGTATTAATTTCATCACCTTTTTCAAAACGTATTTGCCGTAGCGATTTTGTCTTTCCTTCTTGAACATTCAAAAGTAGATCCGTATTTTGCTTAAGTAAGGCGCCGTTAAAGAACCATAATGCAATATGATTTTTAAATGCAGCCAGTCCGGCAACATTTTTATCTTTTAAAGTATAGGTTGGCGCTCCCCATTTTATGGTTTCTTCTAGTTTAGTATCCTGAAGCATTTGCCTAATTTGCTTCAATTCAGTTTGCCAGTATTTGTGAATCTCAATGTATTCGTCTACATCTTTTACCGCCATAGCTCTATAGTTTCTTTAGAAAACAAGATTACAAAATGCCCATTCTTGTTTTCTAAATAATTATTACCTGGCATTAAGTTCGGCAATTTTTATGATAACTTCAGTAGCTTTAACCATACTTTCTAAAGGTACATATTCGTATTTTCCATGAAAATTATGTCCGCCGGCAAAAATATTAGGGCAGGGGAGTCCCATAAAACTAAGTTGAGAGCCATCAGTTCCTCCCCGAATGGGTTTAATGATAGGTTTAACTTTTACCGCTTCCATCGCTTCTTTAGCCAGTTCAACAATATGCATAATGGGTTCTATTTTTTCGCGCATGTTGCGATATTGATCTTTTATTTCAACCGTTACGCATTCGCTTTCGTATTGCTTACAAATCTCTACTCCAAGATCCTGAATCATTTTTTTACGAGCTTCAAAATGCTTTTTATCATGATCCCGAATAATGTATTGTAGTATGGTTTCTTCCACATCACCGTTGATATTACTTAAGTGGAAAAAACCCTGTCGACCTTCAGTATGTTCTGGAGTTTCTAATCGAGGTAATGAGTTGATAAAATCCTGAGCGATGTACATGCTGTTTACCATTTTGTCTTTAGCATAACCTGGGTGTACACTTTTGCCGCTTACCGTAACTTTTGCGCTGGCAGCATTAAAATTTTCATATTCCAATTCTCCAATTTGGCTACCATCCATAGTGTAAGCCCAATCAGCTCCAAATTTCGAAACATCAAACTTATGCGCACCGCGACCAATTTCCTCATCGGGAGTAAAGCAAACTTTTAAGGTCCCATGTTTAATTTCGGGATGTTCTAAAAGATATTTCATGGCCGTCATGATTTCAGTGATTCCCGCTTTGTCGTCGGCGCCTAAAAGGCTGTTGCCATCGGTAGTGATAATGGTCTGCCCTTTATACTGTTTTAGATCATCGAAATATTCCGAAGAAAGTATAATATTTTTTTCTGCGTTGAGTACGATATCACCCCCATCGTAATTTTCGATAATCTGTGGCTTGATATTAGTACCATTAAAATCCGGTGAAGTATCAAAATGAGAAACAAATCCAATAACGGGTGTGTCTTTATTGATATTTGATGGTAGGGTTGCCATGACATAAGCATTTTCGTCGATGCTCACCTCCTGCATTCCCATTCCTTCTAATTCTTTGGTCAATTTATTGGCAAGAATCCACTGTTTTTCAGTACTGGGCGTAGTTTCACTTTCAGGGTTGCTTTGGGTATCGATACTTATATAGCTTATAAATCGATCTAAAACTTCTTGTTTATTGATCATGTTAATTGGTGTTAGTTGTCTAGATTTGGTTGATTTTTCAGGAGTGTTTTTTCTGAAATTTGTAAGAATAAGCTCCTTTTTTAAAGGATCAAAATTAGGGAATTGGCAATCGTACACAAAACCTTTTAAGATTTAGTATGTTCATTTTTCCAAATCATTTATTTTTGCACAAACCAGCCGAATATGTACAAGTCTTTAATTCGCCCGATACTTTTTAAATACGATCCGGAGACCATTCATCATTTTACCTTTAGCAGCCTAAAGAAATTAAATAAAATACCAGGGGTGCCAGCAATTTTGAGATCAAAATTCAGTAATAATGATCCTCGATTGGAGCGTGAGGTTTTTGGACTCAAGTTTAAAAATCCTGTAGGCCTTGCAGCTGGATTTGATAAAGATGCCAAATTATATAAAGAATTATCGAATCTTGGTTTTGGTTTTATTGAGGTTGGTACGGTCACCCCCAAACCACAATCTGGCAATGATAAAAAACGATTGTTTAGGCTAAAAGCCGATCAGGCGATTATTAACCGAATGGGATTTAATAATGACGGGGTTGAGCAAATGGTTTCACAGCTTAAGAAAAATACCAATGTATTAATTGGTGGGAATATTGGTAAAAATAAAGTAACGCCAAATGAAGAGGCGGTCGAGGATTATAAAATTTGTTTTGAATCTTTGTTTGATTATGTAGATTATTTTGTGGTTAATGTAAGTTCACCAAATACACCAAACTTAAGGGCGCTTCAGGATAAAGAACCTTTAACACATTTGCTGAAAACTTTAATGGAGCTGAATAATGCCAAACCAAAACAAAAGCCCATATTGTTGAAAATTGCACCAGATCTCACAGATACTCAGCTTTTGGATATCATCAATATTGTTAAGGAAACAAAAATAGATGGTGTAATCGCAACAAATACTACCATTTCCCGAGAAGGTTTACAATCTGAGAATAAAAAGGAAACCGGTGGCTTAAGTGGGAAGCCACTTACCAAAAGAGCTACCCAGGTGATTAAATTCCTTTCAGAAAAAAGTAATAGATCATTCCCTATTATTGGTGTAGGTGGAATTCATACGGCAGATGATGCTATAGAAAAGTTGGAAGCCGGTGCCAGCTTGGTGCAATTATATACTGGATTTATTTATGAAGGTCCTGCGCTTATTAAGGCCATCAATAAAAAGATCCTCAGCAACTATCCAAAATCGTAATATTTAAGGCAATTGTTAGAGCAGCTCATTCCATTCTTAACCGCTACGATGTTACTTACGCTCGCTCCGGGACCAGATATTATTTATGTTTTAGTACAGGGGATAGTTAATGGTAAAAAACACGCTATAGTTACCGCTTTAGGCCTGGTTAGTGGAGTTGTAGTGCATACTACTTTGGTAGCTTTTGGTGTTTCGGCAGTGATAAAACAATCTGAAACTATTTATTTGATTATTAAATGTCTTGGTGCTGCTTATCTCTTTTATTTAGCGTATAAGGTTTTTCAAAGCAATCCTGATATTGCTTTTTCGGCAGAAGGGATTAAACAAAAAAGTCTTCGCGCATTATATCGGCAAGGATTTATAATGAATGTTCTAAATCCTAAAGTAACCATTTTCTTTCTAGCCCTGTTTCCTGGTTTTTTATGGGATCCTGAAGGGAGTACAGTGCTTCAGTTCTATATTCTGGGCGGTGTTTTTATGTGTCAGGCATTGCTGATATTTACCCTGGTGGCGATCCTCGCCGGAAACATTTCAAAATACTTACAAAAACATCGAAAATCAGGTGTGATTTTAAAATGGACGCAAATCTTTGCATTTATTGCGATTGGCGTTTTTATTTTGATGTAGCTCTTGGTCTGTATTCTATAAAAAAGAATTAATTTTTATGGGATTGCAGTTGGATCTATTTAGTTTGATTTTTTCGAAGATATTGTTTATTTCTGAATAAATTTTAGATTTTATTATCAAAATCTAAAAAACTATCTTTGGCTATATGGGAGAGATTAAGCTTATCGAATGTCCACGTGATGCCATGCAGGGGATTAAGGATTTTATTCCTACCAAGACTAAAGCAAGGTATATTCAGTCTTTATTACAATGTGGTTTTGATACGATCGATTTCGGTAGTTTTGTATCTCCCAGAGCGATACCTCAAATGCGCGATACTGCTGAGGTCCTTTCTATGCTGGATCTTAGCCGTACCAAAAGTAAGTTATTAGCCATCGTACCCAATACACGTGGGGCTGAAGATGCTTCACAATTTCCTGAAATTGATTATCTAGGGTATCCATTTTCTATTTCAGAAAACTTCCAGATGCGAAATACTCACAAAACCATTGCAGAATCTGTTGAGATATTGAAATCGATCCTGGATATTGCAAACAATGCGGATAAAGAGGTCGTAGCTTATTTAAGCATGGGGTTTGGAAATCCTTACGGTGATCCTTGGAGCGTGGAGATCGTAGGGGAGTGGACCGAGAAACTGGCAGCTATGGGCGTTGGTGTTTTGTCTCTCTCTGATACCGTAGGAACTTCGACGCCCGATATTATCGATTATCTTTTTTCTAACCTTATTCCCAAATATGCAAAAGTGGAATTTGGAGCACATCTTCATACCACTCCTACCAAATGGTATGAAAAGATTGATGCAGCTTATAAAGCAGGTTGCCGAAGGTTTGATGGTGCCATCCAGGGATTTGGCGGTTGCCCAATGGCTAAAGATGAGCTTACCGGAAACATGCCCACCGAAAAAATGTATTCCTATTTCAATACTAAAAAACAAAATACAAATATCAGAATGGGAAGTTTTGAAGCAGCCTTTAATAGCGCCAGTAAAATCTTCACAGAATTTCATTAGGAAAAATTTCACATTTCTTCTTATTATTGTGTAAATAATAGTTATTAAGTTTTGCGTATCAGGTTTTTAGGAATTTTCTTTCTTTTTCTTACAAAATTAGCTTTAGCTCAATCAAAATTCCCACAAGAGTCTACAGCTGATTCTGTGCGTTATTATTTAGAAGAAGCTGATCAATCGATTTTTAATGATTTTCAGGTAGCCAAAGAAAAACTTATAAAGGCCAGAAATTTTGTAGAAAAAACAGCAGATGTTAATTTAAAGGCTGAGGTAGTCCGCAAACTTGCTATAGCCTATTATGTAAAAGGAGAATATTATCATTCATTATCTTACTTTCTGGACGCTGAAGACTTATTTAGAAAAGCAGAAAACTGGGAAGGTGTGGGGAAATCCTTAAATGGCTTAGGCTTAATCCAACAGGGAATAGAACGTCACAGTGAAGCTATCGAATATTTTGAACAAGCGAGAGATTATTATAATCTGTCTAAAGATGAATATGCAGCTACTCCTGCCATTATTAATTTAGGGATTTCTGAATTACAGTCGGGTGATTTAGAAAATGCAAAAACTACGTTAGATAACGCGCTAAGTATGGCGGTAGCTTCAGGTAGAAAAGATATAGAGCATTTAACCTTAAATCATTTAGGAAATTTAGCTTACGAAAAAGATCAGTTGCCTCAGGCTTTGGCATATTTTGAAAGAGTACTACAAGATAGTGTAGAACCCAATAATTGGGAAAAAGCTTTTTCATTTTACGGTTTGGCAAAAGTTAATCTCGCCTTTCATAATTTAGATGAAGCAGAGGAATATGGTTTAAAAGCACTGGATTTTGCCAATACTAATGATTCATTTTTTGAGAAGGAAAGAATAACCGGCGTATTATTTAATATCTACGAAGCTAAAGGGGAACTGGAGAATGCCGTTGTTATTTCCAAGCAAAATAGAATTTATAGAGATTCCCTTTATTATCAAAATAGAGTTAGAGCTATTGATCTTTTAAATTTAGAAAAAAAGGAAGCTGATAATCGTCGTTTACGTAACGAGAAGATGGAGAAAGAAAAAGAGCTTTCTAAAAATAAGTTGATTATTGCCGTACTTCTCGCTTTAGGATTTATACTGATATTAATTTTATTCTTTTGGATAAAAAATTACCATCAAAAAGAACGCTTTAGAAAAGCCCTGGAAGAAAAGAATAAGCTGATTATTCATAAAAACGGTGTGATTACAGAACGGAATAAAGAACTGGCGAAAATCAACAAGAGTAAGGATCGTTTGTTTTCCATTTTATCCCATGATTTAAAATCACCTATTGGTTCTATACAAAAACTCTTAGAGCTCATAAAATTAGGAGAGTTTACCCAATTAGAGCAGGCAGAACTTTTAGATGAGATGCTAAAGCAGGTGTCGGCAACTTCTTCGATGCTACAAAATTTGTTGCAATGGGCTAATTCCCAGTTAGAAGGTTCTATGGTGCATATTGAAGAAGTGGTTGTATCGCGGCGCGTAAAAGAAATTATGGACGCACATTATCTGGTAGCAAAAGCTAAGAGAATCCAGATCATTCATGAAATTCCTTCCCATATGAGTCCAGTTTTTGTAGATAGTGGTCACCTTTCCATTATTCTTCATAACTTAATTAGTAATGCGATTAAGTTTACTCATCCAGGTAAAGAAATAAAAATTCATTATTCAGAAAATGAAGAATGGGTTTTATTTAAAATAAAAGATGGAGGGGATGGTATTTCTAAAGAGCGTATTGATCAAATTCAGAATTTTAATACTCAGGTAATGTCTGAGATTGGTACTGATATGGAAACAGGAACAGGTATAGGCTTGCTTCTTGTGAAACAGTTTTTGGTGATGAATAACGCAAGCCTTCAAATAAAAAGCTATCCAGGTGAAGGTTCAGAATTTATTGTTTGTTTCAGAAAAAACAAGGATTAAGCATTTATTCCCGTAAACCTAACGTATTCTATTGAAAACTGTGTATATTTGCATGCAATTAAATTCTTAATTGCCATGATTGCACACGAATCCAAAATTCTGGGAGAAGGGCTTACTTATGATGATGTTCTTTTAGTCCCTGCCTTCTCTGAGGTTTTACCACGCGAAGTAAATATCCAGACAAAATTTACCAAAAACATTACGATTAACGTTCCTATTGTTTCAGCAGCGATGGATACCGTAACAGAATCCCGAATGGCAATCGCCATGGCTAGAGAGGGAGGTATAGGTGTTCTTCATAAGAATATGACTATGGAGCAGCAGGCTTTAAAAGTACGTAAAGTAAAACGTGCGGAAAGCGGAATGATTATCGATCCGGTTACCCTGCCAATTTCGTCTACTGTAAAGGATGCTAAGGATCTAATGAAAGAGCATAGCATTGGTGGAATTCCCATTGTAGATGAAGAAGGTAAGTTGATAGGAATTGTAACCAATCGAGATCTAAGGTTCGAGAAAAATAACCAGCGTCCTATTGCCGAGGTAATGACTTCAGAAAATCTGGTAACTGTGGCAGAGGGAACTTCTTTAGAGCAGGCAGAAGATATACTTCAGGAAAATAAAATTGAAAAACTTCCGGTGGTAAATAAAGAAGATAAGCTTGTTGGTTTAATCACTTTTAGGGATATAACTAAACTAACCCAAAAACCAAATGCGAATAAAGATAGCTACGGAAGGTTAAGAGTTGCTGCTGCTATTGGAGTTACTGCAGATGCGGTACAAAGAGCTGAAGCATTGTATAATGCCGGGGTAGACGCTATTATTATCGATACGGCTCATGGCCATACCAAAGGAGTAGTTTTTGTTTTAAAAGAAGTAAAAGCAAAATTCCCTGATCTTGAAGTGGTCGTAGGTAATATAGCGACAGGGGAAGCTGCTAAATATTTAGTAGAAGCAGGAGCCGATGCGGTAAAAGTAGGTATTGGGCCGGGATCTATTTGTACCACAAGAGTGGTAGCCGGTGTAGGTTTTCCTCAATTTTCAGCAGTGCTGGAAGTAGCCGCAGCTATAAAAGGAAGTGGAGTACCTGTTATTGCTGATGGTGGTATACGATATACAGGTGATATACCAAAAGCACTTGCAGCAGGAGCCGATTGTGTGATGTTAGGTTCTCTTTTAGCAGGAACCAAAGAATCTCCGGGAGAAACTATCATTTACGAAGGAAGAAAGTTTAAATCTTACCGCGGAATGGGATCTGTAGAGGCGATGAAGAAAGGTTCTAAAGATCGCTATTTTCAGGATGTAGAAGATGATATCAAGAAACTTGTTCCTGAAGGAATTGTGGGCCGGGTACCTTATAAAGGAGAGTTAGAAGAAAGTATTCACCAGTTTGTTGGTGGTTTAAGAGCGGGTATGGGCTATTGTGGAGCTAAAGATATCTCGGCTTTAAAAGAGCATGCAAAATTTGTGAAAATTACATCTTCCGGGATTCATGAAAGTCATCCTCACGATGTAACGATTACTAAAGAGTCTCCAAATTATAGCCGATAATTAGAAAATATATCAATAAAAAAATCCAGCGATTGCTGGATTTTTTTATTGATAAGTTGCCTTATTGATTTTAATTAGAACCAGATTTGTTGCTATCGGCCGAAGGTTGGGTCGTATTCACCTCCTCAATCGAAATTCCTAATTTTTCCATTACTTTTTCGGTAATATCACTTCCTGGTTTAGAATAGGCCAAAGCGCCACCACCTGTATGAAAAATCTGGGTGTATCCTTCTTCCTTTATAACTTCCTGCATGGCCGCATCAATCTTTTGGTATAATGGCTGAGTTAGCTCGTTTCGCTTCATTTGAATCATCACCTGGGAACGCTGGCGAAATTGTTTAATTTCGTTCTCCAATCCAAGAATCTGGTTTTCCCGTTGCTTTTTTATGTCTTCAGTAAAAATGGCTGTACTGTCCTGGTAGTTTTTAATGAGGCCTTCGTAGGCTTTTATGGCCTGCTCTACATCTGTCTGCAAAGATTCATTATAAGCCTTTACTCCGTCATTTACATTACTAATTTCAGGCATTTTCGTAATAATGTATTCCGCATCTATTGTTCCTATCTTACTTTGTGCGTTTCCCACAATTGCGAAAAATAAAAATGTAATTAATACGCTAATTTTTTTCATTTTTTATCTCTTGTTTTGCGCAAATATAACAGGGAGCATTAATTAAACATAGAATTTTTTAAGAAAATGATACTTTTTGATTTTATAAAATGGAATTTTAGCTCTTTTTAGATGAAATACAAACAGTGCTTGATAATCAGTAAGGTTATAGCTTGCAGAACCTTTTGGAATTCTTATTTTTGCTTCACTTAATAAGAAATTTCAGAAAATAGCGTTTGTACTGAAGTTGAAAGAATTGTTAAACCGGTTTGAAAAAAGTTTTTAAGGCAATTTTAATAGTCTTGGTAGCGATTTTGGTTATTTCTTGTGATCTTTTTAAATCTCAGGATAATCGAAAAGTAATAGTGCGGGTAAATAATTCTTACCTATACGAGGAAGACATTAAGAGTCTTGTAGGTGAAGGTATATCGGCAGAGGATAGTGCCATTATTGTAAATAGTTATATCAATAGGTGGGCAACGCAGCAATTATTGATCGACCGTGCAAAACTGAACCTTCCGGAAGCCAGACAAAAAGAGTTTAATGAATTGGTGGAAAATTATAAAAACGAATTATATACCAATGCTTATACCGAGGCTATAGTTTCAAAAGAAATGGACTCTGTTTTTGCAGATACGCTAATTTCAAATTATTACGAAGAGCATAAAGAGAACTTTAAGCTGGGCCAGGATCTGGTAAAACTTCGATATATAAATTTAGAAGCAAACAATACCAATTTTGATAAAATTAAAGATTGGTTTATTCGTTTTAATGACAAGGATAAAGTAAAATTGCAGGAAAATGCGTTGCAATTTAAAAATTATTCTTTTAACGATTCCGTTTGGATCAAAACAACTACGGTTTACGAGAAAGTAACACCGTTAAGTGTAGGAGACAGAGCGAAACTGTTACAAAAAGATAAATACATAGAATTAAAAGATTCGTTAGAAACTTATTTAATTTATGTAAACGATGCGCTTAAGAAAAATGACCAGGCGCCATTGGAGTATGCAAAACCAACGGTGGAACAGATTTTGCTTAATAAGCAAAAATTAGAGTTGGTAAAGCAGTTAGAAAAGGATATTACAAAAGATGCAATTAAAAACAATCAATTTGAGATTTACAATTAAAAGAAGTTTGATGCTGGGTGCTATACTGCTTGGATTACATGCAGGAGCACAGGAGATTATTGTTACAGATAGCACTTCGATCCCTTTAGAGGACGAACTGGCGCAAAACGAAAACCTTACTGCCAAAGAAGGTGCACGCCGAAAAGTAGATGGTATTGCCGCAGTAATTGGGGATTATATTATTTTGGATAGTGATATCGATTTAACCAGAAAAGATATTCAGTCTCAGGGAAACAGTACGGCAAATGTGACCGACTGCCAGTTGGCTGGATCTTTAATGGAAAATAAACTATATGCGCACCAGGCTATTCAGGATAGTATTATCGTACCCGATGCTCAAATTAACAATTACATTGATCAGCAAATTGCAGGCATGGTAAGACAGTTGGGAAGTATAGAGGATGTATTGGAGTTTTATAAAAGGGATTCTGAAGCAGAATTTAGAAACGAATTGTTCGACTTAAACAAACAAAGTCAGCTTGCACAAAAGATGCGACAAAAAATTATAGAGAATATCGAGGTGACCCCAGAAGAGGTAAGAGCTTACTTTAATGAGATTCCTAAAGACTCCCTACCTGTTTTTGGGGACGAAGTAGAAATCTCGGAAATCGTGGTGAAGCCTGAAGTACCCGAAGAAGAAAAGCAAAAAACAATAGACCGTTTAAATCAGTTTAGGGAAGATGTCCTGGAGAACGGTTCAAAATTCGCGACTAAGGCCATTCTTTATTCAGATGATACGCAAACAGGTGGTAATATTTTAAGCTTAGGTAGAAAAGATGCTTTTGTAAAAGAATTTAAAGACGTAGCCTTCTCTTTACGTGAAGGGGAAATAAGTGAACCTTTCGAGACTACGTACGGATATCATATCATACAACTGGTTAAGGTTAGAGGGCAGGAAATCGATGTACGCCATATCCTGTTAATTCCAGATGTGAATAATGCTGCGGTAGAAAAAGCTAAAAAAGAAATCGACCAGGTACGGGAAAAAATTGTTAATGGTGAAATCGAATTTGCTCAGGCAGCCAGAGAAGTTTCAGACAGAGAAGAAACAAAAGCAGATGGTGGGAAGATGAGAAACCCAACTACCGGGGATACTGGTTTCGATCAAAAGAATTTACCTCCCAGACTTTATAGCCAGATTTCAGAATTAAAAGACGGGGAAATTTCTTATCGACTTACCGAGCAGGATGAGATGGGGCGACCTATATTTAAAATTGTTAAAATCGATAAAAGAATTCCGCAACATATCGCAGATTACGGTACAGACTACATGAAGATTAAGGATCTTGCCCTTCAGGATAAAAGAATTAAAGCGATACAGGAATGGCAAAAAGAGAAAATTCAGGATACTTACGTTAAAGTTAGTGGAAAATACCGGGATTGTGAGTATACTAGCAACTGGTTAAAAAAATAAAAGTAATTACTAAATGTCTGAGATTAGCTTACTAGAGAATTTTGTAGAAAAGCATAAAAGCTTAAAAAAAGAAATAAGTAAAGTAATTGTAGGACAGGAAAAGGTAATCGATCAGATACTGCTCTCCGTATTTTCCGGGGGGCATTCTTTATTAATTGGGGTTCCCGGTTTGGCGAAGACTTTAATGGTAAATACCATTTCCAAAGCTTTAGGTCTGGATTTTAAACGGATTCAGTTTACACCGGATTTGATGCCGAGTGATATACTGGGATCAGAGATTCTTAATGAGAAACGCGAATTTCAGTTTATAAAAGGTCCAGTTTTTACTAATATCTTACTGGCAGACGAGATCAATCGTACCCCGCCAAAAACACAGGCTGCGCTTTTAGAAGCCATGCAGGAGCGATCTGTAACGGTAGCAGGACATCGATATCAATTAGATTCACCCTATTTTGTACTGGCCACACAAAATCCTATAGAGCAAGAGGGAACCTATCCTTTACCAGAGGCACAGTTAGACCGTTTTATGTTTGCGATTAACCTGGAATATCCAAGCTTTGAGGAAGAGGTAAATGTGGTGAAAAATACCACCACAGATAAACAATATGAGATTAATTCATTGTTCACTGCAGGCGGGATTAGCCAAATTCAGCAAGTGATCAGGAAAATGCCTGTGGCAGATAATGTTATCGAATATGCTGTAAAACTGGTTGGTAAAACCCGTCCAAATTCAGCAGCTGCTCCAGACTTTGTGAAAAATTATTTAGATTGGGGGGCGGGGCCAAGAGCTTCACAGAACCTTATTCTTGCGGCAAAAACTCATGCTGCCGTAAACGGAAAGTTTTCTCCAGATAAAGAAAATGTTCAGGCGGTTGCTGTAGGTATATTACGTCACCGAATTATCAAAAATTATAAAGCCGAAGCCGAAGGCCTTACAGTTGAAAATTTAATCAAAGAGCTTTTTTAATACTCTATTTAAGGCGTACAGGGATACAAAATTCCTTCCGGTTTATATCTTCGGAATGATCTGGGGGACTGCCGTGCTACTGGCCATCAATTCTACTGATACTATAAATTTGTTGAGAAAACATAGTCATTTTTCGGACTATCAATAATTAAGAATGGCTATAAATAAAAACAATCATTAAGATGAATGGATTTTATCTATGGAATTCTTATAAATATAGGGTTAATTTTGAGAAGTCTGCTTTTTGAGATGATTAGTATTGTGTTTTATTGAATATTTCTTGTTTGTTGATTTCCTTGTAATCCCTTTTACGCAAACCTTTTAGAAGGTCTTTTCATTTTCGAAATCCGCTTAATTTTCTTATTTTTGCTGGACTTTTTTAGAACAAAAACTCTTAAAACGATGGCATACGATATTGATATGATCAAAAAGGTGTACGACCAGATGGCAGATCGTGTTACAAAAGCACGTGACGTTGTTGGTAGACCTTTAACTCTTGCAGAAAAAATTCTTTACTCTCACTTGTGGGATGGTGAAGCAACTACCGCTTACGAAAGAGCAAAAGATTATGTAGAATTTTCTCCAGATAGAATAGCCTGTCAGGATGCAACCGCGCAAATGGCTTTATTGCAATTTATGCAGGCTGGTAAAAAGAAAGTAGCTGTTCCAACAACAGTACATTGTGACCACCTTATTCAGGCGAAAATGGGAGCTGCAATAGATCTACAAAGTGCCAATAAATCTAGTAGTGAGGTTTTCGATTTCTTAGAATCTGTTTCTAATAAATACGGAATTGGTTTTTGGAAGCCGGGAGCTGGGATTATTCACCAGGTAGTATTAGAAAATTATGCATTCCCGGGTGGAATGATGATTGGTACCGATTCCCACACTGTTAATGCAGGTGGTTTAGGTATGGTGGCTATTGGTGTTGGTGGAGCTGATGCTGTAGATGTTATGGCAGGTATGCCATGGGAGCTTAAATTTCCAAAGCTTATCGGTGTAAAATTAACTGGTAAACTTTCTGGTTGGACCGCTCCTAAAGATGTAATTCTTAAAGTTGCAGGTATCTTAACTGTAAAAGGTGGTACCGGAGCAATTATTGAATACTTTGGCGAAGGTGCTCGTTCTATGTCTTGTACCGGTAAAGGTACAATTTGTAACATGGGAGCTGAGGTTGGTGCAACCACTTCTACTTTTGGTTACGACGAATCTATGGAACGTTATCTGAAAGCAACAAATCGTGAAGATGTTGCTGAAGCTGCTAATGCTGTAAAAGAGCATTTAACTGGTGATGATGAGGTATACGCAAATCCTGATAAGTATTTCGACGAATTAATTGAGATCGATCTTTCAGAATTAAAGCCTCACTTAAACGGTCCATTTACGCCAGATCTAGCGACTCCGATTTCTGAAATGGGAGAAAAAGCTAAAGAAAATGATTGGCCTATTAATGTTGACTGGGGATTAATTGGTTCTTGTACCAACTCTTCTTACGAGGATTTGACCCGGGCAGCTTCAATTGCAAAACAAGCGGTTGACAAAAAAATTAAATCAAAGTCAGATTTTGGTATTAACCCGGGGTCTGAACAAATTAGATATACGGCAGAGCGTGACGGACTTTTAAAGATCTTTGAAGACTTAGATGCTACTGTATTTACAAATGCCTGCGGGCCTTGTATAGGACAGTGGGATCGTAGCGACCGTAAAGGTGAAGAGAAAAATACTATTGTTCATTCTTTTAACCGTAACTTCTCTAAGCGTGCCGATGGTAACCCAAATACGCATGCTTTTGTAGGTTCTCCTGAGATGGTTGCTGCAATTGCAATTTCCGGTCGTTTAGATTTCGATCCAACTCGTGATAAATTAATGAACGAAGATGGAGAAGAAGTGATGCTGGATGAGCCACAAGGAATAGAACTTCCAACAAAAGGTTTTGCCGTAGAGGATGCTGGATACATTGCACCTAAAGAAGATGGTAGTAGTGTAGAAGTAAAAGTAGCTGAAGATAGCGAACGTTTGCAGTTACTTACTCCCTTTGAGCCTTGGGATGGTAAAAACCTAACAGGGGCAAAATTGTTAATCAAAGCCTGGGGTAAATGTACTACCGATCATATTTCTATGGCTGGTCCCTGGTTACGTTACCGTGGTCACTTAGATAATATTTCTAATAACTGCCTTATTGGAGCTGTGAATGCTTATAATAAGAAAACCAATTTTGTAAAAAATCAGCTTACAGGAGAATATGATGGTGTACCTGCTGTACAACGAGAATATAAAAAGGAAGGGGTGCCAACAGTAGTAGTGGGAGATCACAACTACGGGGAAGGTTCTTCTCGTGAGCATGCTGCTATGGAGCCTCGTCACTTAGGTGTTAAAGTGGTATTGGTAAAATCTTTTGCCCGTATCCATGAAACTAATCTTAAGAAGCAGGGAATGTTAGCGCTTACTTTCGTAAACGAAAATGATTATGATTTAATTCAGGAAGATGATACGTTCAACTTTGTAGATCTTGAGGAGTTTGCTCCAGACAAGAAAATCACTATAGAGGTCGTACATGCTGATGGATCTAAAGATACAATCAAAGCAGAACATACATACAACGAGCCACAAATTGAGTGGTATAAGCATGGTTCTGCATTAAACTTAATCAAAAAGCAAAATGGTGCTGCTTAAGTAAGTTTAAAATTTAAGACTAAAAAGCCCTCGTGAAAACGAGGGCTTTTTGCTTTTAAGTCGTTTTTTACTTTAGCTTTATCTCTAATAGCCGTGGTTTTTTAGAATTATTGAAAACCAGTATATTGTTGTTTTTTAAATGGCTTATTGTTGCTGGAACAGGGAAATCTTCTTCGCGAAGTTTATATAATTCTGCGCTCTTATTTAAGATATTTACTTTTAGCAGTTCATGATGTCTGGTGTCCAGGATATGAACTGTTTCTTTAGAATTTTTGCTTATTGCATTCGGTAAAAACCGCTGCGCTGCCTTCAGGTTTTTTCTTTCAGCAAATAAACTGCTATTAAGTTCAATTTCGTAATCAGGGTTAAAATTGATCCTATTCGTTGCGAGGCTGTATCCATAAATTCCTTTTGTTCCTTTATGCTCAAATTTATCATCCTTCACAGCGATTAATAATCGGTTACTAGACGCGTCATAACTTAAGCCACTGGCATTTCTGGAGGCGTCATTGAATATTTGATATTCGGTGATTAAGGGATCTTTTTTGTAATGTTCAAGCTTAATAAGCATACCTTCTTTTTTAAGGATAAAAGCGGTAGTGCCTACAATTTCTATATCGGTGTAATTTTGACTATTCCCAAAGTTGATTTGCTTTTCAATATTTTGGGTTTTCAGATTATAAATATAAATACTGCCTTTATCCCTTGTAATACAGGCAATCTTTTGCTGATTTATCATGCCGATTCCAGAGGTGTTTTTTAATTGGTCGGGTAAGTCCCATGTGCTGGTGATCTGATATCTAAAGATATCTGGCTCTGGATTCTTTTTTCTAAAACTTACCACCAGGCTTGTAATAATTGCTAATAAACTGGCGGCTAAAATCATGCTTTTCTTCTTCATCATTTTCAATTTTTATATATCCAAATATGAAAACTGAAACTGGAAAGAATTTGGAGTTTTGGCCTTCTAAGTATTAAAGATTACTTAAACAGATCGTTTTATAATGCAATGAGATTCCTTAAAATCCTCTTATTTAAGTTATTTTTGCTAAAAATTACGGGTTATGAAAAAGCTTTTTAAAAATGAATGGCTAAATATCATTTTGATTGTGATTATTATAGCCATGATTTTGCCACAAACCAGAACCCCAATTGCTATAGTTTTTAATAAGCTTATAGCTTCAAATCCAAGTGTGACCGATGTGGAAGAGCGCCCACAAATCGAATCCTACAATTGGATTTTGGAAGACCGATTTAAGAATGAAGTTGACTTTAGCCAATTTAAAGGAAAGGTTATTCTAATCAATTATTGGGCTACCTGGTGTCCTCCTTGTATTGCTGAAATGCCTAGTCTGGAAGAAGTCTATCAGGATTATAAGGATAGGGTAGTTTTTCTTTTTATTAGCGGAGAGGATTTAGAAACCAGCCAGGGCTTTATGAATGCCAAAGGCTATGATATGCCCGTCTATCGCATGAAAACGAATTATCCAGATCCTTTAGAGGGGTATAAACTGCCAACCTCTTATCTTATCGATAAATATGGTAGGATAGTGATTAAAAAAGAAGGTGCCGCAGATTGGAATAGCAAAGGTTTCAGGAATACGCTAGAGGAGCTATTGGAGGATTAAAGACGAAATTTTCTAAAAAAAGAAATGATAAACTCAGGGTCAAAAAGACTAAACATAATATTTAGATCTTCATTGAAAGGGGTTTCTTCATCTAAATATGCGAATATTTCTTCAACCGAATTTTTCTGGTAAAATTTGCTGAAAATTTGTTCTCCTTTGTCATTTCTGCGGGCAAGGACATCTAAAAAAATAGCATCGTAAAATTTATATTTTCTTAGGAAAAGATCTTTTGATGGTTTGTGACCAGATTTGATATTTTTGATGATTTTTGAAATCTTTTTTTCGGTATGCTTAAATGAGTAACCTGTAGAAGCTTTAACCCATCCGCCACCAGTACCGATTTTAGTGATTTTAGCGCTATTATCTTTTTCAAAAGGAAAATCGGTCATGGGGATAATTCCCTGTTCTTTATTTAAAATTTCGTAGGTATCTAATTTTAGGTATTCTGAAATATATTTTTTCAACTGCTCGTCATAAATGGTTTCTTCTGTAAGATACGGAGTGAAAAAGGTGTATTCTATCAGCGCTTCATTTTCAGAAAAAGGTAAGATATAAGTGAAACTTGTACTGTTTTTATAGCTCAATCTAAAATCCATCATCGTAAATTGATTAGGCGTAAAAACTGGGAATTCAGATTTTATATGATAACCTTTAAAATGTTGATAGATTCTGGTGTAATCCTGAGTTTCGTAATACTTTGAAGGAATACGGCTATCGAAAAAATGAGTGGCGTTGTAGGTGTTGTTTTTTCCTATCGCTTTCATGGTTACTGGATCGATTTCTGAAATTTCATCTTCAATTAAAATAAAGTCTTCCGAAGTAGTAATTTCAGCGAGAGCGTATTCAAAAAAGCGTTCTGAAGCTAGCATTTTATAGGAATATGGCGTCAGATCCAAATGTTCATCAGCAATATTAGAAATGAATTTTCCTTTTTGCCATTGTGTAGTAATCAAAGCATCCCATCGGCCATGTCCTTTTTCCCAAAAACACCATGTTTTGTCTCTAGTAATTTTAAATGAGGGATCTATAATGGCGATTTTCTTTCCTTTAAAGAAAACATCCTCTTTTAAGCGTAAGGCCAGTTGAAGTCCCGCCAGACCACCCCCAACAATCGCATAAAAATATACAGGGCCTAGCATAGCTTAGGTTTACTTAGATTTTTTGAAGTATTTAAAAGGAACAAACAGCATCCCGAAGTTTTCGCCGTCTTCTTTGCCAATATGTTTATGATGCATTTTATGTGCTCTTCTAATTCCTTTCGCGTACGTACTGTTGGCGTTTCTAAAGATTTTAAAGCGTTGATGAATAAAAATATCGTGAACACTAAAATAAGCGATACCATAAGCTAAGATTCCCAGACCAATGGGCAGGGTAAACCAAACATTTTCATAACGCCATAAAAGGAAGCAGCCAATACTTACGGCAGCGTAGAATACAAAAAAAAGATCGTTGCGCTCCCACCAGCTGCTGTGATCTTTTTGATGATGGTCCTTATGCAAACTCCATAAAAAGCCATGCATAATATATTTGTGGGTAAACCAGGCCATGCCTTCCATGCCAATAAAAGTGGCTAAAAATATGACGATCCAAAGTAGTGTAATCATAGTCTAAATTTACAAATTATATAAGATTTAGTCGGCATGAGATATAAGATTTTGCAAGTAATCCTGCTTTTTGATAATCTGATACCCTAATTCGCTTTTTCTTAATTTCTAAAGATGGGGTTTGTTTTAATTTGTAAAGTAATTTTTTGTAATAAATATAGGCGGTATAAACGCCAAATTTGGCTTCAACAGGCAAGTGGATTATTCCGTTTAAACCTTTTCTAAAATCTTCTTCAATTTCAGCAATGATTCTTTTTTTACTTTCTTCATCTAATTGATCAAGATTGGTGTTAGGAAAATAACTTCGGTTAAGATCCTCAAAATCGGCTTTTAGATCTCTTAAGAAATTCACTTTTTGAAATGCCGATCCAAGGCTCATGGCCGACTCTTTAAGTTGGTCGTACTTTTTCTGATCTCCCTTTACAAATACTTTTAGGCACATAAGGCCAACAACATCTGCGCTTCCGTAAATATATTCTTTATATTCTTCGATGCTTAGGTAATCGGATTTATGAAGGTCCAGTCGCATACTTTTCATAAAAGCGACATACAATTCTTTATCGATATTGTATTTATGGACGGTTTCCTGGAAAGCATTAAGAATAGGGTTTAGACTAATTTTATCAGCTAAAGCTTTGTATAAGTCGGTTTCAAAATCATTGAATAATTTCTCTTTGTCATAATCGTGAAAGCTGTCTACAATTTCATCTGCAAAGCGTACGAAACCATAAATGTTGTAAATGTCCTGTCTTATGCTGGGAGCTAACATTTTTGTAGCAGAAGAAAAAGAAGTACTGTAAGCATTGGTAACTTCTTTACTGCACGTTCTCGAGACAACGTCAAAAATAGATTTCATAGCATTAATTTTTATTTTTTGTGATTAGCCCGGCGGTTAATTTTCCAGAGATCAATGATGGTGGAACTCCCGGCCCCGGTACCGTTAGTTGTCCTGCAAAAAACAGATTGTTTACTTTTTTACTTTTAAGCTTTGGTCTTAGAAAAGCTGTTTGCAGCAGGGTATTCGCGAGCCCATAGGCGTTTCCTTTATACGAATTATAAGCTTCTTTAAAATCGTTTACACAAAAAGACTCTTTAAATATAACATTATTCTTAACACTTTGATTGGTGAGGGTTTCAAATCTAGTGATAATTTTCTCGAAATATTTAGCTCTTAATTCCGCCGTATCTTCAATATCCGGGGCTAGTGGAATTAAAAAAATTCCGGCTTCCTTTCCTTCCGGTGCTACATTATCATCGGTTACCGAAGGAAAGCTCGCATAGAAAAGCGGATTTTCCGGCCATTTAGGATTATCGTATATATTTTGTGCATGTACATCAAAATCGGTATCAAAAAACAAACTATGATGTACCGTGTCTTTTAATTTTTTATCAAACCCCACATAAAAAAGTAGGGAAGAAGGAGCAAATGTACGGCTCTCCCAGTATTTTTCAGAATATTGGCGGTGCTCTTCAGGAAGTAATTGTTCGCTGTGATGATAATCAGCACCACTCAGCACGATATCGCTGGCTATAAATTCATCATTTACATATAAACCCTTAGCAGTATTATTTTCAACTTTAATATTAGAAACAGTGCTATTGGTTTTAATCTTTACGCCTAAACTTTCGGCTAGAGATTGAATGCCGCGAATTACTTCGTACATTCCTCCTTTTGGATGCCATGTACCCAACCCAAAGTCGGCATAATTCATAAAACTGTAAAAAGAAGGGGTGTTTGTAGGTTTAGCGCCTAAAAACAAGACCGGAAATTCAAGAATCTTGATGAGATTTTGATTATTAAATTCTTTCCTAACTTTTTTGGAGATGGTACTAAAAAACTGCCCGATCCTAGCTGCGGTTTGGGGGGTAACCAGTTCCAGTGGCGAAACGCCGGGGCGGTATACCACATCTTTTATAGCAATGTCATAATTTTCCCGGGCTTCTTTAATAAACTTCTTTAAAGCTTTAGAACTACCAGGCTCTTCTTTTTCGAAAGCAGCATAAATTTTTTCAAGACTATCTTCAATACTTATATAATGACCTTTTTCAAAATATACCCTATAGGCAGGATTGAGTTTGATTAACTGGTAATAATCCTCCGGTTTTTTATCAAAATCAGCAAAAAAGCGTTCAAAAACATCAGGCATCCAGTACCAGGTAGGGCCAATATCAAAAGTGAATCCCTCTTTTTTTAACTGTCTTGCTCTACCGCCAACCTCGCTGTTTTTTTCATAGATCGTGATATCATAACCTTCTTTGGCCAGGTAACACGAGGCCGCGAGTGAAGCAAACCCAGAGCCGATAATACTTATTTTTTGCTTCATTTTTAGATGGTCTTTATAAAATTATTCAAATCGCGGTATATTTTAATATTTTCGGGTAATGGGGAATCTTTGAGCATATTTGCTTTATGACCAAATAAATTGAGTTCATACTGGCGGCCATCACAAATAATTTCCTGAAATTCATTAATAAAATCCTGCATATTCACAGGTGCAATGGTGCAGTAACTTAAAAAACGTACATTAGGATAACGTTCTAATAAAAATTTCATGTTGGAAAGGGGTAAACTTGGCCCCAGAAAGATGGTTTGATATCCGGAATGCAACAGCAGGTATTGTATATATAAGATCCCGATATCATGAATTTCGTTTTCTGGCAGAAAAAGAATAAACAGATCATCTTTAATGGGTTTTTTACTGCTTTTTATGTCTACAATATTTATATAAAGTTTTTGCTTTATTAAATCTACGATATAATGCTCGTGAATAGGTTTTATGGTATCAGTTTGCCAAAGCATTCCCACCTCATTTAAAAGCGGAAGAAAGATATTGTTAAAGATGGTTTTAAACGTCTTTTTTTCGAGTAAAGCTTTATAGGTTTTATCGAAAAGACTTTCGTCAAAATTCATCATGGCCATCTTAAACTGATTGATCGCCCTGTTTTCGTCACTAATACTGGAAGTGATACGATGAACCATTGCGGTAATTTCTTCTTCGCTTAGTTTTGAAATCCGTGAAATCTTATATCCATTCTCGTTAAGAAAAGCGATGTTCAATATTTTTTGCAGACTGGAACTATCGTACATTCTAATATTGGTGTCGGTACGTTCCGGTGTTAAAATATTATAGCGCTTTTCCCACATTCTTATCGTGTGAGCCTTAATACCGCTAAGATTTTCGAGATCTTTAATGCTAAAGTTTTGCTTAATTAATTCCATATAACCTATGATACTTAACAAATCTAAAGAAATAGAACCTGTAATTTATATATAGAAAAGTTAAAATGTTTAATCTAGAGATTAATTGGTTAAACAAAATAAAAAAAATGATACAATTGTCGATTTTTAATCACGATGGAACAGCGTTTTTTAAATACTTATCCCAAATCCCATTTGAAGTTTCGAGGTATATTCTTTAGTATTTAATGGTGTTTCACTATCAAAATAATAGTCATAAATCGCAAAGAATTTAAGCCATTTGTTTAAGGGAAAGTCGAATCTAAATTGTTCGAGCAGTCGATAATCATCAAGATTTCTATACAACGGCTGATAGTAAAAAGTATTGGTGAGCATAAAATTGCGGGATGAAGAGGTGTAGGAAAAACTAATATAGGTACTATTTCTATGATTATAGCTTTTACTTCGTAGTGTATCATTATATTCCACCTCGTACATATAGCTATTGCCTAAATGTCCCGTAAAGTTTTTACGGTCAATCCAATTAAAGCGTACACCAGCACCAATAAGATTTCTTTGTCGCACCACCAGTAGTTGGTTGTATTGTCCCTGTAGGAAAGCTTCCAATTTTATAAGTTTATCAATACTATAGTTAAACCTTCCATGTAGAAACCAGGAGTTTTGTAAGTTTCCCTCATCGGCATCAACGAGATTATAATTCCCTAGCAGGAGGTAGGTTTTTTTAAGGTCTTTGGACCGAATTTGGGTAGTGATAGTTGCCTGAATCTGATTCACTGTAACACCATCATTATTAGAGTGATCAAAACCAAAATCGGCATTAAGCACAAATTGAGTAGAGTCAGACTGGATACGTTGAGTTTCTATATTAACCAATTGGGCACTTAATAACCAGGGTAGAAATAAGCAAATTAATAATAAGGTTTTAGGCATTTCAAATGTTCAGAGCGCAAATATAATAGCTTTCGTGAATTAGAAACGGTGATGTTAGTTCTGAATTTATTTTATTGGCATCGCTAGAAGTGTATAAAATTCCGATTCTGATACTTAGCCGGATGCATAGAAATCTTAAAGGATTTTCCATTTTTTCCATATGGCTTTCCTCAAAGTTGTTGATTAGCATGATTAATAACGTGCGGAAACAACATAACATAATAGATGACTCATTAGAGTTAAGCTACAAACGCATAAGCAGAATCCTTTAATGCAAAAATAAAAGCGTTTAGGGCTCAGTTTAAAGGTTAGAGGATGATATAGATTACCTGCAATTTTGGCCTAAACACAACAATTAGGATTGATCCATTAAATGAATAGTTAACTAAAGAAATTTTGGAAAATAGAAGTGTAAAGTGCCCAGGATGGGAGTTGAATATATGTGTTTAGATGTTTTTCATTTTAGTATTTTCCTTGTATTAACCTGCCGTATGAGTGATATCAAGGTTTTTGAGCTAACATCTATTAACATCTAAACACATTATTTAATATTAAAAACGGATAAAGTTCGGATAAAGTTTTATTTTTGACCAAAACAAATCTGTATGGCATCTGTAAATTTTAGGTTAAAAGGGGTAAGGAACCCCACTCCTATATATGTCCGCTTTCGTCACGGTAATGATTTTAATATCTGGAAAAAAACAGGAAAAGTAATTGATCCTAAGAACTGGACGGTTGACAATAAGAAAAAGATCAACGGAATTACGCCAAAGCTAATTAAGAATGATCCAGAACTTGGAAACTTAAATATTAGTTTAGAAAAGTTATCCATTCATATTATTGAAGCCTTTAATAAATCCAATCCCAAAGAAATTACCGCGGATTGGTTGGAAAAGCAAATTGATATTTTCAATGGTGTTTATGATGAAGCTGAGGATGAGCTAAACGAAGGTTTACTTCATGCTGTAAACAATTTAATCGAGAACGCTCACACCCGTGAGAACTATAAAGGCAGTTTAGGACTCTCTAAAAGTAGGATTAACTCTTATATATCCTTGCGAAATATTTTAAAACAATATCAGGGTAGAAAGAAGTTTAAAGTTTCAGATGTAAATATAAAATTCGCAAAAGAATTTCTTAACTGGATGATAGGTGAAAGAAACTATTCTGAAAGTTATTCCCGAAAAATTATAGCAGATCTTAAAACTGTTTGCGTGGAGGCTGAAATGGATGGCATCCCTACTCATTTACAGCTTAAAAAGGTAAAGGGCGGTAAACCAAAAACGGATTATATTATATATCTAAATCCTGAAGAACTGAAAACGATTAAAAATACCGATATGAATAATAGAAAGCTTAATAATGCCAAAAAATGGCTATTATTAGGCTGCAATATTGGTCAAAGAGGTTCAGATCTTTTAGGGCTTAGAGAATCGAATTTTGTAACTAGACAGGGGCTAGATTTAATTGAGTTAACTCAGCAAAAAACAGGAAAGAATGTGACTATTCCGGTTCTGGAAACCACTAAAGAGATATTACAGGAGGGGTTACCTTATCCTATTTCACTTCAGAAATTTAATAACTATTTGAAAATTCTTTGTAGAGAAGCTGGTATTGCAGAAATTATTCCAGGTCGTAAAATAGTTTTAGTTGATGAAAATGGGAATGAATTACCTAAAGATGAGGATGGGAATTACCTCGGAAAGGGAGAAAAGAGAACATTACAAGGTTATTACCCAAAATGGCAATTAATCAGCTCCCATACTTGTAGAAGATCTTTTGCATCTAATCAATATGGAATATTGCCAACTCCTTTAATAATGCAAATAACAGCTCACAGTACTGAGAAAATGCTACTGAATTATATAGGTAAATCCTCTATGGATTACGCACAAGCAATAGCTGAATTTTATAAAAATCAAAAATAATATAAAAGCTAAAAGCGTTTGTGTATGCCCCCAGTCTTTAAAGCCGTATTTACGTAAAACCGTAAGGTTTTTAATGAATCTTCGGTTAGCTTCGTTGGCTAATAATTAAATCAATCAAATGAAAACTAAAATTTTATTACTTTCTTTTTTAAGTGTTCTTTTATTCTCCTGTAGTTCCGATGATAACGAACCTGAACCCCAGATTACCACTTATCAAATTGTCAATAATGCCGAAAGTCAACCTAATGAAAATGTATCTGAATTAGACGGGACCTTATATGAAGTCACCGTTTTGAAATATATTGATGATGATTTGGCTGGCCAGGATGATCTTGATCCTATTTCTGCCGATGGAGGAAAATCCAATAAAATTGAGTTAAGTGAAGATGTAGAAAAAATAAAAGTTTCTTTTAAATGGCTGCCTGAGAGTTCCCCTTATTATGATATTCTGGATTTAGATCGTGTTTATACCGCTTCGTTTACCTATATCAATGTAGGTGAGGACAATGAAATTATTATCGACGGGAATACACTAGTAAAAAATACAGCTGCCTTTGCTCCTGAAAAAGAAAGCATGACCTTTATACAAGCTATCCAATAAAGGATAAACCTAGCTTAACCAACCAGTAAAAGGGCAGGCTTTGTAGTTTGCCCTTTTCTATTGCTAGCTTCTAGATTGAAAATCAAGTATTCCGTTCTCAATTGTACCCATACGGTTATCTAGGGAAGTCAATGTTCTATCCATGGTTTCCAGATGTCGGTTATATCTAGTGTTCAAAGCTATCTCTGAAAGATAAATACTACTTTGTTCGGCAATTAAAACACTTTGGCGCGTATCAATTCGCATAGCATTTAAGTAGCCATTCATAACATTGGCAGTATCTTCGGTTATGCTTTTAATAGCTCCACTCATTCCTGATCTGTTCTCCGGTTGATATAGAGATCCCATACCGGTTGATGAAAGAATATCATCAATTGCGTTTAGATCGTCTCTCGCTCCATTAATCATAGAAGCATATAATTCTCTCAAAGATTCTATTTCTCTGGCTGAAAAGCCTCCATCTTCTCCATAATCAGCAAACTGTTCGTAGAATTTCGCTACTTCGTCTTCAACGTATTTCATTTTGAAGGCGTTAAGCATAGCGTTTTTCATCATATCCTCAAAAGTCTCTGCGAAATCTTCAGCCGCTAGTTTACCCTCTCTAAATCCTTGAATTAGACTATCAGCGATTGAATCCGCAGTAGTACCGGTAAATAACTCGTTTAGTTCTTTTTGTAGCTCCACAACTTCGCGCCTGGCATCTTCCGCTTTTTGTTCTAGCTCTTCCAGTTTGGCCTGATCGGTTCCGCTTCCTTTCCCTTTTTTGGCAATGGTAAGACCTAAGACTTTTACTTGTTTTTCGGCTTCTTTTTCGGCTTCCTGGGCCTTCTTAGCTTGTTCTTCTAAATCCTCTAATTCAAGAATAGCCTGCTGCCTGCTGCCAACTCTGTCCTCTCCAACACTTTGAGAAATAGTGTAGTCCAGTTTTTCTATTGTTTTTTCAAGTTTGGCAATCGCTTCTTCATACACGGCCGTATTACTTTCGACTTCAGTAGATATAGCAGAAGTAAGTACTTTCATAGCACCGCCAATGATATTCCCGCTGGCGATCATTCCGGCTCCTTCGGCGACTCCTGCAAACTGTGCTAATCTATTTGCTCCTTCTTCATCACCAGAGATATTATAATATAAATCTGCCATGCCGTAAAGACCATCTGTGACAGAATAAAGGGCATCAATTAATTTTTTATTGACTTGATCTTCTTTTCGGCTAGGCTCAGTAATTATTTTAGAATCCTTTTCGGAAAGCAATCCCTTACTTCCACTAAGTCCAGCTTGCTTAAGCGTTTTTTCTAATTCTTTAGTGTCAATTTTGACCTTAGCATTATTAGATTGATTGGTTTGATAATCAGAATACCCTAGACTTTGAGAAGTTAAAAGAGTACTTTCTTTATTATTCTTAGCTAATATTAACGCCTCTTTTTCAGCAGCATTTTGAGCGGCTGCAATCCTACGATCTAGGTATTGCTCGTAGTCATCCCCTTGCTTGAGAAGGTTGGCGTACAAACTATTAGCCAGATCATCATAACCGCGTCTAACCAGATTAAAATAGTTCTGATATTTTAATTCAGTTTCCTTAAGTTCTTTTTGAAGTTCTTTTAGTGCATCTTGATCGCCATTTTCGCCATTGCCTGAAAAATCTGTATTCAAATATCGTTTTCTGGCTTCCGCGTACTTCTTGATTTCTTGGTTTTCGGATTCAAGAAATGGCTTTAGGCTTTCTAATTTCTGCAAGTCATCTATTTGACGGAATTGAGCAATAACCTTTTGACGTTCCTGAAGAGCTTTTTCAATCTCTGCGACACCAGAATCGGCAAATCGATTTAACTCGGAAGATTGCATGGCTTTATTAATTTCTTTTATAGCCTGGATCCTTCCTTGTTCGGTTTGTAGTTGTTCTTTGGACTTTCTGTTATCCTTATCTCTCAGCTCATCAACAAGCGCACTTTGCTCTTTTAAACTATCCGTGATCTTGCCTTGCTGGATAACGGTCTGTGATAAATTATTTATCGATTCTTGTGCGAATCCTTTTAGAGATTCACCGAATTTATCACCGGAATTTAATTGCCGGTCAAAGGCTCCCTCAACATCTTGTAGTTGCTCTTTTACAGATTTTAGGATATCACTATTGCTCTGGTCGAAATTGATATTCAAGTCAACGCCATTATCTTTGGCTATCACCTGTAAGTTTGCAAGTTCATCATTGAATTTGTCTTGAACGTTTTCCAGATTGATTTCAATATCGCCCTGCTTTTGGCTGGCCTTTATAATTTCCTCTTGTCGCTTTTGGAATTTATAGCGCTCAATATAGGAATCATTAACCCGGTCAAGGATCAATAGAAGATCTTCATTAGAAGCTTTTTCTTTATCAATTCCAGCTAAAAAATCTGGGAATTGATCTATAATTTGATCGCGAACTTTTTTAAACTCATCGGAACCATCTTTAACCCGGTGAATTTCATCTCTTAGCTTTACAATTTCAACACGTTGCTGATCGAATGAGTCTTTTAAAGAATCACTGTCATCTAGCGCCTTATTAACAAAACCAGCGAAGTTACTTGAGATTTGAACAATGGCATTTCCTACTTCTTCTGTAGTCGCTTTGATACGGTTGTTTAGAATCGCCCATTGATTTTGATTTGAGCTTAACATTCGCTCATTAGCAATGGTGGTGGCACCAGCTGCCTTCGCGTATTCAGCTAGATCTTTTTGCGCTCCTTCGGCATTTTCACCCGATACAGCAAGTATAGCACTCATAGCTTCAACACGGCCGGTAAGTTCTTTAAGCTTGTTCTGGCTTCCTCCGGCTTCATTATAGATTGCCTGGAAAGCATTTTGCAGAGTCATAGATTGTGCGGCCCCGTCTCCTAAAACTTCATTGGTAGCTTCTATGGCCGCTCTTATTTGTGTCATTGCCTGGCTAGTGGGAACACCTTGTTTCGTGAGCGTTGCAATAGCGGCTGCCACTTCCTCAAAGTTATAGCCAGAAGATGCTGCGAGAGGAGCAACCTCAGACAAAGAATGCGATAATTCATCAATCGTTGTTTTCCCTAGGCGAACAGTTGTAAACAAGATATCGGATACTCTTCCGGCATCTTCGGCTTCTAACTTAAAGGCATTTAATACAGTGGTTAATCCGTCGGCTGCCACTTCGGTACTGGTTACCCCAGCCGTTGCGGCTTTTGTGGAAGCTTCAAGAAGTTTAAGACCTTCGGCTCCATCATAACCAGCAGAAACTATTTGATAATAAGCTTTTGCGAGTTTAGCAGGTGGATCTGGGCTTATTTTGGAAAGTGCAAATACTGCTGCAGATATTCCTTCAAAGTCCTTTTGAGCAGCTTGAGAGATCGTTTGTACCTCTTTCATTGCTTGCTCGAATTCTCGCATCATTTGATACGCATCATTTGCAATCTTGCTAAAAGCTGTTGCTGCCCCAGTAGCAAGAATGCTAAACGGACTTATTTTTCCAATTGTAGATGCAAGGTTTCTAACTATTCCAGTTGCATTTGCTGCCCCGGATTTTAACCCATCTAAATCTATTCCTGATTCAAAGAATAAAGAATTACTCCCTCTAACCGCCATAATTATCGCATTTAAACAGTGCAATGTAGAGTAGGGGAGAGGCGTAAAGCCTTTATTTACGGTCGGTTATGCGTAGATGCAATTAGTTTTGAAAGTGAATTTCGGATATGTATTTAAAAGTCGTTTTTGTGAAATAAATTCTTTATTTTTAAACTGTATAACTTTTATAAAATCTTATAGAAATGCAAATAACCACTATAAATATGGCTAATGTCCACGATGGAAAGCCTTTCAATACGGCTCAATGGAGAATGGCTACAATGGAGGAAAAAGCTAAAGTGTATAGCAGAATTGCTTCTTTTAATAATCAAAGATGTAATGACGTAATTGGAGGAAGTTAGACAAGGCTTTTATTAATAGGATAATCATATTTTAAAAGACTCGTCCTATACTTATTATAATCATTGTACGCGGTTTTTATGCCTACTGAAAATACAACAGCGGCTTCTTCAACTGCTTTTTTTATTGTATAGCCTTTAGCTCGTTTTCGGGTTATAAAAATACCAATGAGGCTTTGTCTTTTATGAACTAGCTTCATGTTACGATTCATAGCTTAATAAACTAGATCGCGCTTAGTAGCTTGAATTTCGGCTTTTCCTTCGCTATAATCTTCGATTAAACACAAACCTTTACTTTGGATTTTGGAACTCCCAAAAACTACTACTTTGGAATTTTTAGAAATCACCTTGCTATTATGGAAAGCCGTTATAAATGAAGAGTCGTAGCTTTCGCAAATAGAGTTATCAAAACATCGCGCTTGGCTATGACCGGAAACAATAGCTTTGGCATCTTTAAATAAGATTAGTTTGCAATCTTTCTCTACTGTGGTTCCAGAAAAGAAGATTCCGGCATCGTTCATTTTCTTTTCATCGCCCAGGGATAGAATAATATCACTATTCACAACATCGCTATTGATTAGCCATTCAATATTTTCAAAAAGCATTTGTAATGCTGCTTGATCTGTGAAGTTCGCTTTAAGGCGTTCAAGCTTAAACCAGTACTGCTTGCAAAGTTCGTTTTCGTCGAAATTAATTTCCTTGATGCTATTGTAAATGTGGTCAAATAACGTTCTCATCGATTAATTTTAATTGATTTCAGTAAATCCTTGATCTTTTTAGAGGTTGGAGCAGATCCGGTAATCACATCGTAACCCATGCTTTCTACTGCAGCGGCATAGCTCATACCGGCCACTCCGATCAAAACGAACCCCGTACTTTGTTTTTCAGCCACTTCAGCGGCTATCTTCTTTCCATTCTTTACACCTTCGCTTTTGTCACCATCGAACCGGGAAAATATTTCTTTACCGTCTTTTAGAATGATATAACCAATGGAAGCGGCTAAGTTACCGGTGCGGTCGCCATGCGTTCTATTTCTCTTAGCATCCTCGGCAAACTCATCACCTGCGTAATGTAGCGCTTCAATAACCCTATCTTCATAAGTGTTAATCTGACTTTGAATGTATTGGTTAACCGCTGCTATTTTGAATTTTGGTTTCATTTTTTACTGGGCCTGCGTTCGTCAATCCATGCTTGCATATCATTCAAGATTATTTCGGTAAGCTTTATTTGATCTTCCGGGCTATAATCATCGAAATTTGCTGCGAAGAGTAAGCCAGCTTCAAATGGATCTGTAGAAAACTTGTTTATTTTTCGATTGATATCCGCACTAACCATTTTCTTAAACTTGGCATCTTTAACCTGTTCCGCTTTGGATAGGTTTGGCCGGCCGCTTATTAAAAGCTTGATTAAAGCAGCGGCATGAACAATGTTATTAACACGAACGCCAGCAAAATTATATCCTGTTTTCATAATGATGTAATTAACTTACCACTCTACGTGCAAAATCTTTGATCTCTTCTTCGGATGGCCTGTTTACAGACTTTAGTCCTTTAAGTTTCTCTTGCAGTTGGGTGATTTCTGCCTCAGTCTCTGCAATTTCTTTTTCGTTCTCTGTCATCGTAATTTAATTAGAGGTTCTTACTTCCTTTTCGATTAATGAGGTGACAAAGCCGGTCATTGTTTGATCGTTCTTCGCTGCTTTAATCCTAAGTTTCTTTTTCAAACTAGAATGCAGGTTGATAATCAGCAATTCATGGTCTTTGTCTTTTTTCTTACTCATTTTAAAAAGGCTTACTGTTTCAATTGCGAAGATATAGACAGGTGTATATAGTTAACCCCGATTTAATAAGTTAGATGCGTAGATGCTATTTAGGCAACCAGCGCAATTTTACGCTCGTTGTATCTGGCGTTAACTTTGACGTCAGTGATTGGGGATAGGACTGGGAAAAATTTCCCTATCCTTCTTTTTTGAAATGGAAGAAGCATGGTTAAATTTAGCTCAGGGAAATTTT
This sequence comes from Zunongwangia sp. L-65, assembly GCF_056859415.1. NCBI lineage: Bacteria > Pseudomonadati > Bacteroidota > Flavobacteriia > Flavobacteriales > Flavobacteriaceae > Zunongwangia > Zunongwangia sp. L-65. Next base: position 40,502 of record NZ_JBSXOK010000035.1, on the reverse strand, counting down.
TCCCTCATCTCTTATGTTGATTCCCAGAATAGAAAAAGCAACATCTTCGTGCATCCAGGTGCCACGATTATTTCCTCCATTAATAGTATTTACAATATTTTTCACTTCGCATTTTTTCGAAGTGCCTACTCCGTTAACTTTATCGACTAATTTTAACCTACCATAATTTCTGGTAGCTCCTAGTACAGATAGAAAATTTTCTGTGCTAATAAATCAGACCTGTGTGATTTTCTCACAGCTTCTAATTCGTTAAACTCCTTTGATAGTTTTAACTAAATCATCGAAGTGTAATTTTCTCTTTCCGGGCTTTTGTTTTATTGATATAAGTTCCGTTATGGGAATATGCTTAACGGCTAAAGCGTTTACTATATTTCCCGATGGGCATTTATGCCTACCGGATAATTCTTTTTATTGATACCATCTTTTCTTGTAACGATTAAAATATGCACTAGGATATTTATCCTACTGGCTAAAGCCTTTACTAGTTCATTTGTGATACGTGATTTTTTATCACGTATGCTAAAACTATTGATTTAAAGCAATACGGAATTTTCCCGCAATAGCCTTTATTAATTCTTCAAAGCCGGAATTCCGGCTTTGGTTCAGAATCAACCAAGTTAAATTTAAATTGGATCGAAACTACTGAGGGAAAAACTTCCCTGAGTGACACTGAGCGCAAAATTACGCTTAGTAAACTTTTCGTCGAAAATGACGTAAAGTCCAATTAAGAGTTGATACAAAAAAGAAATCCCTAGCAATTGCAGGAACTGTTAGAAGTTCAGTTGATAATCTTCTCCGTATTTTATCCGAAATATAAATTAGCCTCACCAAGTTAAGCCTTTTACAGGTTTTGGTTTTACGACTTCGAAATCATCATTCTTTAACCCGAATATTCTTTTCATCATCTTTGAATCTAATAAATCAGGGGAATCACCTTGTAAATACTTTTCTTTCATGGTCTGCTTAGCGATAAGTGCCAGCGGTTCTTCATCCATGCGTTTCTTTTTCTTAATGGCTTTACGCTCATGCAAGAGCCTTTGACGTACAGTCATTTTAGTATCGTACATCTTATCGGCTACCTTTGGCGAAATATATTGATCCATGACTTCACCATCCAGATAGTAACATTGTGCCTTGAGGTTTTTAAATTTACGGCCGTCTTTCATTTCATAAGCTTTTCCACCGTTATCAAATGGAATTGAATTAGGGATAAATGCATTATCGGTACCACCAATGAAAGAACCTACTCCGTTCGCATCATATGTGATTTTTGAATTCGGCACACCATGACGTCTAGCCATTTCTAAAATAGCATCGATCACTTCTTTTCCAGTGGATTTGTCTATGATCTCGATATCTTCCCAGCGTTCCCCTTCAAAGTAAGAAATAACCAGCTTATTCTTTCCAGAGGTAGCAACGTCCACTGTGATACATTTTTCTCCTGATTTTACCCAGTCATTGGTGAAGTAGTCCTTAAACTGATTGTAATTATAGATATCGCTTGGATTAAGAGAAACCTTCCAGTTCCCGTCTAATAGCTGCAATTTAGTTTGATCGTCCTGAGCGGCAAGGTTTGCCAGGTAGTCGGGGTTTTTACTTAAAAGTTTTTTGTTGTCGTAAATGGAGCCACCTATGAAAGTAATTGATTTGATGAAGTGTTTAGGGGCTATGCCTGAAGCCTTAACCAATGGATCAATGAAATATGCCGCTTTCTTTATGAGTTCTTCTATAGAACTTCCCCAGATCATAGTATCTCCATCCTTTATAAAATATCGGATCACGCCTTGGCGCTCTTCTATCGGGAAACCATCATCCCCAATCCACCACTTTACGAGCTCATACACCCAGCTGTCAGGATCAGGGTTACATGTCGCCCGTATGTAAGGTTTAACTCCGCAACTAGATCTGTTACGGGATAATAGATAGAAAAATGTTTCCTTGGAGAAGTGGGTAAGCTCATCAAAGCCAATAAAAGGAATTTGGGAACCTTGCCAGCTTGTGACATTCTTCTCATGCTCCAGGTGTGAAAACTTAATCTTGGCACCGCTCGGAAATGTCCATTGCAATTCTGTTTGGTTTGGAGTGCCGCCTACTATAGAGTACAATTTTTTAGATTCATCCCATAAACCGCCCTCGGCTTTTATCTGTGTGGTTAGCCTTCTGAATATCACACCACCAAAGTCGGCTGTATTGATATCCCTTAACGGGTCCATGAGTAAGCAGAATGTTTTACCAACTCCGGCAGCTGATCCACCGATCACGATATCAGCCCCAGAAGAAAGTGCTTTTTCCTGATAACCCGGTTGGGCTTTAATTTGAGTTATTTCTTCCATTGTCTGGAATTTGAACCATTACTATATTGCTGCTGGCTTTTTGTCTATTGTCCGCTTCGTTAAATCCGATATGCTTATTAATCATCGCCTGAGCGTTCTCCTTATCCACAAATACGCATTCTACGTAATCCTCGGTAACTATGTTATCGCCTTGGGTGAACGTCTTTCTACGGTGCTTAAATGACTTAATCAGCTTTCGAACATCCAGAGGTAAAGCCTTTACTTCATCTACACTAAGTCCCAAAACTTCGGTAATGTCCGATTCTACCCATTTATGTAGCTTCTTTAAAACATCTTGGTGTGAGACTTTAAGCTCTTCGCTTACTTCATTTTTAAGCTCTGCAATATAATTTTGAACGTCAACATTAGTCAACAGCCTTTGCCCTTGTGATTTTGCTGTTTTAGGTGAATACCCCGCTCTTATGGCTGCTTGTTTGGCGTTTAAATCAATCACATACTCCTGGCTAAACCTTTTTCTTTTTTCGCTTAGGTTTTTCGTATTCTGGCTCATAGTCTGGTTTTATAATTCGTATCACTTCAATCTCGCTTATCTTTAAATAGAACTCAGAGAGATCATTCAATAACAGATGAAAAGAAGCTTTTCGAGTATTGAAGTACCATTTAATAAATTTGGCTCTATCCTCTTCAAGTTCAATTCCGAATTCCTGTTTAAATTCCTCCCGGGTAAACTTGATGATTTCATTGGTTTTGTCTGTTAAGGATTGCTTCAAAAAAGCAGCTTCTAAATCAAATTCCTTAACTTCAACTATATGCTCTTCAATGGGTGGGGTTGTCTTTAACGTTTTATACAGTCCTAGCTTTGGTTCTTTTTTGGCTTCAATAACTCGCTGTATAAACCAACTCATTTTTTTTCCATTGATGAACCGGTGTATCTTAACTTGGAATAGTCTCATTTAATTTAAATCCGGTTTTAGTTGGTGTGAAATTATCTCGTATGAAATACGGTGTATTCGCCCAGCCTTTTATTTGTTCCGCATTCTTATTAAGAAAATTAAGGCCTCTTTTTGGCATTCCCTTAACCTGGTACTTCGCAGGTATTGGTTCGCCAGCTAAATAATTCTTCATGACATTTCGAGGAATACGCACCGAAGTAGACAGGCATTTGCACTGGGGATGGAAGCCCACAAACTTAAATTCCTTCGGATAAAGGCCTACTAGTTCATCACAAATATCGGGTTCTCTTGCACTTGGGCTAACTCTTATTCGCTGGCCCACAATAAAGGGTAGACTTTGTCTTCTTTGAAAATCATTATCTCTATACGCCATATTAACCTCCGTGCGGCTCATTCTTAATGCATTCTTGTAGCTCGATCGATATACACCTCTTCCCGGATGATATCGCCTTGCTGGTTTACTCAATTGCAGTTTTCCATTCTCGTCTCGAATTCTTCGAAATCTTCGGTTTGGCTCTTTGAGGAACTTTTTTAAATCGGTTGCCATTTCTGGTGCGCTTCTTCCATTAACGACACCGCTCTCTAATAATAGATCGATATTTTCCTGCGTCTGTCTGGTGAGTTTCCAGACCCGGTCACTTAATCCTAATCCTTTTACTTTACGGTTGATAAATGCCATGGTAGCCCCTTCATTTTTCATAAGCATAGTGTTCACTTGCTCCGAGGTCATATCCATATCTTGGAGATAATTTTTAATGAAATCATCAGTACAGGCATTCGACTGGTCAACGCCTCTTGTAATTTGCTGAATAAAAAGCGCCTCCAAGTCATCATGGAATCGTTGGAGCGCTCTGTCTAATTCTTGTTTTCTGGCTTGGCTCAATCTGCCGTTATAATTGCGTAGGATGGTCCCGAATTCATTCGTGTATTCAGAATATAATTGATTCATGTGCCATTCCTGCGCACTAATCAATGAGAAGATCTTACGCTCGCATGGGTCTATTGAATCACTCATCTTCACCGCTATTTAAAAATCCACCGCTTCGCTGTTTTTCTTCATTTTGAATTTTGGTAAATTCATTGTCAGCATCTTGAGTAAATGGACTTAGTTTAATTCCAGATTCTTGGCTAAGGATAGCATTACCACCGGTGGCATCGATAAGCGTTTCGATTTGCTCTTTCAAGTCATCGGGAAGGGATAGATTGAATTTGATATTGAAATCAAACTTTTCTTTGTTTCCTTGGCCTGCAGAAATCACGTTCAATATGCGTTCAATAACTATTTGGTATTGATTCTGTTTTGCCTTGGCTTTATTGATCGCATCTTGCAGCATCAATTTTAAAGCTCTTCCAGATATCGCACCAATACCTTTCACATTGTTGAACGATAGATCAGGAGTGCGCGAAATGTTGAAGATCATTTCTTTCAGAGTTTTAAGCTCTAAGTCTATGGATTCAACTCCGGTGTCTCTTTGGATGAATTTAGCGTCAGCTTCTAAAACATGACCGTTTTTTTCTGCAAAACCGAGCATTAAAGATTTTCCGTCTTCACTTATATCGATCAACGTTTCTTCTTTTCCTTCTTTATTTTTAAAGGAGCCACCTTTCAAGCCTAGTATTGGAAAAGCAAAGTAATTATTAGATCCTGAAAGTTTGGATACCAGCATTTCAATACGGTCGATGAGTTCTTTAACCTCCCACCACTCTGGTTTCTTTTGATCCATGAAAACAATTGGAATAACACCAAAACCGTGATTGTCTTTTCCTTGATATTTCATGTCTCCATCTTTCCCCTCGTAATAATGAATTTCTGCATTGGTGAAAATCCAGATGTAGTCAATTTCATCCATATGAAATTTCCAAAATACGGCTTCCAGATCCCCGAAAACATCATACTTAGGAATGAAAGTACCGTTCTCATGGCCATAAAGTCGACAGCTCACATCCTTTCCATTTTTTGTAAAAATGAACACTCCCATAGTGGTGCTCATCACCTCCTCGGCGAAGTCGTATAGCTTATTATTGATCCGGTTAGCCTTATACGCTTCCAAGACTTTCTTTTCTTTTTCGGAACCTTCCCCAGAGATACTTATGTCTGGGTGCTCACCAAAAAGAAATGAAGCGGCCGTCTGTACAATCTTTTTTTGAAAGTTAAGGGTGATCCTTTCGGCTTCGATTACTCGGTCTCCCTGGCGGATGTTTTCCCGGTGACCAATCTGTAATTTTCGGATTTTACGGTCACCGTTATATTCAGCATAATATTGGCTTTTTTCTTTATTGTAATTGCTGCTAATGAAGTTTTCTACTTCACTTTTCTTCGTATAATCTATTTCTAGTACGCTCATTGTTGTGGGGTTTTATAGTTGAGAATAATGAGGAGGTCTTAAATCATCATTTACTTTATTCCAATATTTTCTGTCTCTATTGCGGGCTGCAATTTGTTCTTTCTGCCCAGATACCGCCCATCGGATAGAACTTGGCTTTATTTCAGGTTCTCCATCCTTGTAAGTGGTAAAATGATTTAGAATACTTTGGATATTTCCATCGTATTTGTAACCAAGTTTTTTAAGATGGTTCTTCATCTTTTTTGCAGCCATTAAAAACTCTTGAACTTCTTGATATAGTTCGTGTTCCTCTGGACCTTCTAGGTAAGTCTTGCAGTACTCTTCAAGAATTTCCTCACGTTGTGCCTTTAAAACCGCAAATCCTCCTCTTTCGAAGCTTGTGATGTAACTTTTAGGTAGGCGAGGAGTATTATCCATTCCGTATCTTGTAGCACTGAATGATTTTAATTTATTGACCTGAGTATTGAATTTTTCAAATACTTCGTCGGCTCCGTTCATCATATTCTTCTGAAGTCGGGTAGAAGTAATGCCGGCCTTTTTAATTTGGTCTTCTTCTTTCGCCAAGTATTCTCTTTTGATTCTAGCGGTACCTTTGCTAAGAATCTCTTGGAAAATATCATTGTTTAGATCTCCAAGTTCCAAATCATAGAAACTGGCTTCCAGCTTATTCAGGATTGGTTTCATTTCACTAAAATCCCGAAGCATAGCATTTAGCTTATCCATGTCTTCATGGATTAATGTTCTTTGTTTAATTTTTGTTGTCATAACTAATCGGTTTTTGATTGATAAATTTTTATTTTCGGTAGGAGCTTCCTTTGAATTGAATGATGTTGAACATTTCAAACAACCTGTCAAACATGTGACCTCCATATTTTTCTCCGAATTCTCCCATAGCGTCCTCAAGGTCTTGCCTACCATCACCTTCTCGATAGTTACAGGTGATATGCGTAATGGCTCTATTTTCATATCTGTTTTCCAGAATGTCACGGATCACATCAACCTTTCCGAAATTGGAAGCCATTTTTTCTTTTTTTACATCGTCGATATACATAGGGTGTTTTGAGTGCCGCTTATAAAATTCGGTTCTATCATTTGGCATTTCTAAGCCTTCAAATTCCCTTACCAGATCATGACTACTGTAACTTTTAAACCAACCGGGAATCCGGTAGTTTTGCATTAGCTTGGATAATGTGGTCATGATAGAGGTTTTGCCGTTTCCATAATCACCAATGATGAGTAAGCCTTTATCGAAGCTTAAATTCAGTTTCGTAGATCCGATGTTTTTTAACAATCTTTCTTGTTTGAAAAAATCAAGATCCTTAGCAAAATAGAGGATGACTGGCGCAATGTTCTTTATGGTCTCTGGTGTTTCCTCAAAGCTTTTCCCGTTATGTAAAGCATAGAATTTTTTAAATCCTCGCCACAATAGCGCCTTAGTGATTTCTATTTTTTCCTGAGGTTCTTTTTTCGTCTGGGGAGTAGGCCTTTTGAAGACTCTAGGTTTTTTGATGTCTTCAAATTCTTTGCATTTCTTCTCCTCTTCTTCCGTGAGATTTGGAAATGTTTTGAGCCAGTTGTATTCTCGCTCCGAAATTACACCTCTTTTGCTTTTTACGTTCATAATGTTATCGATTTATAGAGAAGCGCGGTTTTTCTTTTTTCGCGAAACTTTTTTCTTTTTTATATTCTTCTTCTTTGCTTAACCAGGTAGACCACCTTCTCGTAACATCAAAAGTTTTTTGTTTCTCGAATTTGAGTTTTGAACCTTGCATATTGGATTCTGTCCAGTAGTTTAAAAACTTATTAAATGCATTTGTTTGTTCGTGGGTGGGTGAGCATTCGGAGAATGCGAGTTTCTTGAATTTTTCTTCTCTTTCTTTTTTAGATTCCTTTTTAACTTCTCTTTCTTCTTCATATTCATATTCTACTTTTCGAACCATTCCGAAATGGTTAAGAAGCCTTTCGAACCCTTCCAAAGGCTTGTCTTTTGATATGTTTAAAGAGTTGTCTTTCAGGTGGTCAGGTAGGGAGTTATAAACATCTATAGCACTTTTCTTCATATTAGTGTTATAGTTTTGGTGTTTCATATAATTGTGAATAATTACATGATTGTTTTTGTATTTAACCTTTCCAACTCTTTCGAAGCCTTTCAAACCCTTAGAAATCTTTTCTTGATCAATGCCAGTTTCAAATGACATTTTTCGAATAGAAACCTCGTAAATACCAAGCATGTTGGTTTTTTCGTTGGTAACTAAATAAATGAAAAGAAGTTTATCTAATGGTGATAGAGTTTCTATCCAAGTGTCTGACCAGAAGCTAGTATTTAATGATCTTAGCTTGCTCATGTACCTAGATTTAATCTATTGGCGTTAAACTGGCTTCTACTTCGGAACGCTTGTATAATAATCGCTTTCCGTAAATTTTATATGTTTTTAAATACCCCTTTTCAACGTAGTTGTCGATTGTATTAGGATGGACTTTGAGAAGTTTAGCAACATCTAGTTTAGTTAGATATTCCTCTTTCTTTTTAGGGGCTATCGCAGTCTTTAGTTCAAGAATTTCCTCTCTTAAACTTTGAATGCTTTCAAAGAATTTTTCGGCTGTGATGCCTTGTACTTGAAGTTGTGTTACATCTTCCATTATACTGTCAATTATTGGTTAACAGTGCAATGGTAAGGCTGTAAATGACCTTAAAATGTATAGTACATAGTATAGTACATTTAAAATTTAACTTTTTTTAACATAGTGAGATTTATTTGTCAGGATTTTTCTCCTGAATCATCTTCCTCCATCTAGTTAGGTTATTACTCATTTCGTTTAGCAATGGATTTTCGTCCTTTTTAGCCAAATTTTGATTGGTGCTGTTAACATAATTAACTTCTGTATTAAAAAATGCTGCAATTTCTTTATATAATTCAGTTTGGGTCATCCCTTTTGGAATAAGCCGTTTGGTTTCCCATAAAGCCTTACATAACTCTGCTACTTCAATAGATTTTATATTCCAATTATATTTCGAGTTAAATATCTTGTTCTCGGCTTCATAAGATGTGTTTTCTTCCTGTATCTTATCCTCAATCATTTTCTGAATTTTATAAATAGAAGTAAATTCATGAGGAAAAAGTAATTTTTCTAAGTCAATATTTTTTTCCTGATTTAATCTGGAATTCAAATCTTTAAGCTTTCCTTTGAGTGGTTTTTTATAAGGTATTTCCAAGCCTTCTTGTTCCCTATTCCTAACAGCCATTTCAATGGTTTCGTTTGAATAGCTGTATTCCTCTTTTTCCTTATAAAGGGATAAATAAAGAGCGACATCTTTCTTCAGAGCAAATAATAACTCCCTATCATAATTATTAGTTATATCCCTTAGCTTGCGAATTATATCGTACTGGCCTAATTCTTCGTTTCTAATTTCCTCAAAAAATGAAAAGCTTAAAGAATCCTTTTTCTTATCTAATTGTGCCTGCTTTTCTTTTTCAAATAATCTAAAATTATCAAGATCTCTAATATCTTTACCTTTCCAAGTACAATAGTTTTCATCACGTCTGCTCATATTATTTATTTTATTTTAAGCTATTTGGATTCAATTCACCTACCTTAATATAGGTTTCGCCCTTTTTGATATAAAGTGCCTGGGCTTCACCTTCAGGTGTAAATAAATCCCTTAGTTCTACATCCAAGGCTTTAGCTATTTTTCGCAATACGTCTGGCCGAGGAAATGAATTTCCGCTTACAATATTAGACATTGAAACAGTCGAAACACCAACCTCTTCTGCGAGTTGTTTACCGGTCATGTTCTTTTCTTTCAATAATTCACGTAGTCTTAAATGCTCCATTAGGTTTGTATTATTTATTTCGGTAAAGATATAAAATTAAAGTTTAAATATATTATTAGTGTTTAAATTCATATAAACTTTAATTTAAATTAGGTTGTTATTAAAGTTTATAGTAATTTAGCATCAAATTATTAAATAAAACTTTAATTAAATAGTATATCATGAGAGAATTATTAAAAGATCAAGATGAATGGTTAAATGAATTAGAAGCCATGAAACAAAGAAGTCATCATTACATGGTTTTAGATACACGAGATATTAAAAAAGAAGATCTCAGGAGATTAGAGCTATCTATAAATATCCTAAGCGTATGCCACACATTAGCTATTGCAAATGCCATGCTTAGAAATCTAGGTGTATCGAAAGAATTTGATTTCTCGATTATGTTGGAAACGATGAATGCAGTTTTAAATGCAAAGAGTTTAACCGATGATCGCTTAGAAAAATACCATCAATTCATAAAAGAATATAGCCGTATTAAAAATGGCTTAGAACTTATTGATATGAATGTAGGTGATATCTGCATAGACAGCGATATCGATTTACTTATGATAGGTTTTAATTTAGAAGAGGTCGAGAAGATTTATAACTGGTCCTCAGAGAAAATAGGAATAGAGCATTATTTCGACATTCAGGAAGAGTATAAAGATGGTAAGATCTCTTTCAACAAATTTATTACTGAAACAAAGCAAATTCTAACTGCTATTCTGGCAAATCCTTTAAACAAGCATTAATCACATTTTTAATTTAATCCCTATAAATATGAAAGCTGAATTCACTACAAAAAAAATTATGTTGGATCTATTTGATCCGGATCTTGAGAAAATGGTAACAGAAGAAGCTGAGCAGAGAATTTTTAAAGAACCGCAGTTGTTAGAAAATGAAAGGATTTTTGAAGTTGGACACGTCTACTATAAACCCAAGTTTCAAAACTTGCAGATCATAACCAGATTTAAAAACTTACCATTAGAAACTTTACTAAAAATTGCAAATTCATTTAACCTCAAACAGGTGAAAATAAAAAAAATGATTTCTATGGAGACTGGAAAGGTTGATTATTTTATCAGCTATGGCCCGAAGTCAAATCTATGGGATCCTGAAAGCGAAACTTTCCAAACTATAACGAACGATCTTAAATTCGAAAAAGTTTATTGTTATGCTATCACCCAAATACCAGGAGGAAATCAAATAATTCATAATAAACCTATAAGTTAAAATGAAAGAGCTTAATAAATTATTCAAAAATAATGAGGACTTTAGAAAGCATTTGGATAATCTTTGGAAGACCAGGGAAGGATTGCATTTCATATACGAAAGTCGACCCGATTTGAGAACGTCTATTTTAACGCAGTTAAATACTTTAAATGAAATCATCGGTGCACTAATTAAAGAACGGCCATATCATCCAAAATTAGGGTTCAGATCAACAGAAACTAACGGAGTTAAAACCGTCACGCCACTTTTAAAAATTCATGCAGAACCAAAAGAAAAGATGAATCCTTATGAATTGAGGCAAAAGTATATCAATAAAAAATATCTAACTTATAAGGAAATTTCGGATTCAGAGTTTTGGGGCTACTTGACTAAAAAAGGAGTTTATGCAACAGCTAAAAAAATGTTGGAAACCCACGAAATAATTTTAAAAGGGGGAGTTCATCATATTTCTGTATCCGCAGTAAGGCGTGTAGCAAAAATTAAAAGCATTTTATAGATGGACGAAGCATTGATCAGAAAAGTAGTTCGTGAACTATTCCCGGTATTTATTGAGGAATTAAAAAACGAAGGTTTAATTGTTGTTCCTGAATCGTACGCTGCTAAGAATCTGCAGCAAAAATACCTGAGGAAAAAATCACTAACTTTTAGAGAGATTGCAGACGCCAATCTCTGGGGAGATATCGGTAAAAGCCGAGTCGAAGCAATCGCCAAAGAAGAACTTATTCCTCACGAAAAATTTAAAGATGGGAATAAGTGGAAGGTTCATAGAGCAGCCGTAGAAAGGATTGGAAAAAATAGAGGAATCATTTAAAGTTCATGCGGAAAATGGAAAAATATATCAATACTCAAGAATTCATGGAATACTTAAAAGAAAATAATCTAGTCATTATTCCAGAGTCTTATGCGGACGAACGAATAAAAGAGCTGAATGCTGAAAAATTAAAAAAGCGATTGCTTCGAAGACGTGGCATGATCACTTTTAGGGAAATCAGTGATTCTAAACTATGGGGCGAAATTTCACCTAAAGCTGCTAAATCTTATGCGCTTCGAGAAATAGAAAATAAAGGGCTTGTCAAAGAAAATGAGGTTATAAAAACCAAAAAAGGCAAGCTATCAATATGGAAGATACACCGCATAGCAGTTGAGCGAATAGCAAAAAACAGAGGGACAATATAGACTATTACTATGTGGACACCAGAAGAAAAAGAAGAGCGCTTAAATTATTGTCTAATTAAGTTAATATATATTTTGTATATATTTGCTTAAAATAAAAAAGTAATGAGAAAATTAATAGATATTCCAGAAAACATAGTTACAGACCTAAAAGTATTGGCTGCTTTATCGGATAAAGATTTGAAAAACTACATCCAAGATCTAATATTGGAAGACGTTAAAAAAAATAGAGATTTAATTAACTCTCAATCCGGTGAATTGGAAAAATGGGCTAACACCCAATTAGAAGAATTAGAAAAATTAAAAAGCAAAGTGGGCCTGAAAGGAGATCCTCGTGTTGAGATTGTTTATAAGGCTTTGGAAAAAATAACCAGAGAATCTATATCAAGTCGAAAAAACAATATTAAAGAAAGCAACATAAAAATTTTTAGAACAAAAAAACCAAAAGGATTAAATTTTGGGAGTTAATTGCCCCAAACACCATACCTCACTTTTTCAGTTTTGTCTACTCCTATGCAATAGGGCAGAAATGTTTTTGTACACACAAAGACACAACTTGCAGTAATATTTCCGGGATAGTTAGATTTTTATAAAAAATACAAAAATGGAGAAAATACGGAGAAAGTAACAGGGTTGTAAGTTGTAAACTGCTGGCAACTAAACCTATATAGTTTTAATTAGTGCCCAGGATGGGAGTCGAACCCATACGCCCTAATGGACACATGGCCCTCAACCATGCCTGTCTACCAATTCCAGCACCTGGGCAAATGCGCCATTAAAAATTTAACGGGCTTTAATATTTTCAAAAAAGTGGAGAACTTCAAAATAAAAAAGTGATCTAGATGGGGCTTCTTTCGGTTTCGCTCAAGATAAATTTCTCGCCCACCCATATCATTAGTGATCTGGCTGGGGCTCGAACCCAGGACCCTCTCCTTAAAAGGGAGATGCTCTACCAACTGAGCTACCAGATCAAAAATATATTAAATAAAAAATAAGAACAAAAAGTGATCTGGCTGGGGCTCGAACCCAGGACCCTCTCCTTAAAAGGGAGATGCTCTACCAACTGAGCTACCAGATCATTAAATTGTACATCCGTCGTTTTGCGAATGCGGGTGCAAATATATAATCAATTTTTTATTTTTCAAGCTTATTTTAAATTAAATTTGCTTTCAGTAAAAATTAACTTGAAAAAAACGGCTAGACTATGAAAATTTTCCTGAATGGTTATATGGGATCTGGAAAATCCCTTATTGGTAAAATGCTTTCTGATTCAATGGGTTACCCCTATGTTGATATGGACGATCAGATTGAAATTATGGAAGGCACCAGTATTCATGAAATTTTTCAAAAAAAAGGAGAATTATATTTTAGGAAACTGGAAAATGACGTTTTAAAGGATATTTTGGCTTCAAATTCAGATATGATTATTTCACTTGGAGGTGGAACGCCATGCTACGGAAATAACTTTGAATTGATAAAAGCAGATCCTGAAAATATAACTGTGTATTTAAAAGCCTCGGTAGAACAATTAACGCAACGATTGTTTTTAGAAAAAGTACACCGCCCAGTAATTAGTCACCTTGATACAAAAGAGCAGTTGGAAGAGTTTATAAGAAAACATCTTTTTGAAAGAGCATATTATTATAATCAATCTAAAATCATTGTGGATGTAGATCATGCCACACCCACAATGATTTTGGAAAAAATAAAAGCGAAGCTCGATTAAACAAGCTCGGCCCTGTCATTTCCTTCTTCAAAAGTGATCTTCACCATTTCGTTTAAAGAAGTAGATAGAGAGATACCTTTAAAATCGGCTTTTACAGGATATTTTTTGTGATTACGGTCAACCAGTACGGCTGTTTTAAATTGTCTTAGCGGTACGTCTAAAAAGTGGCGTACGCCATAAATTAAGGTGGTGCCCGAGTTTAAAACATCGTCTACCAGAACAATTGATTTATCGCTATACTTTTCTGGTGGAATAGAGGTGGTTATAGTATTCAACGGATGTTGTTTATCTACTTTTACCTCACAAAGAATAATTTGAAGCGGGGAAATTTTTTCTAATTCGGCCTGGATTCTTTTTGCCAGTTTAAAACCTTTACGGGCAATACCGGCAAGAACAATCTCTTTTTCATTAATATTATTTTCGTAGATCTGAAATGCGATACGCTTGGTTTTTTGAGCGATTTCAGCATGATTTAAAATCTGAACCTTTTCTTTCATGTAAACGCGATTAAGTATTTTGATCTTTATTTTCAGTATCACCGGTATTATCAAACCAGTCTTCGATGTCCCGGCGGTCTTTTTTTGTAGGCCTTCCGGTTCCTTTTTTTCGGTAATACTCTTTAGAATATTTTAGAAGGTCTAATTTTTCAAAAGCTTCTTTTGGCGTGTGGTCTTGTATATAAATAGTGACCAGTTTTGCGCCTACCCGGCTGGGTGGAAGGTCTAATACCTCTAACTGATAGTCTATCTGATTTTTTCGTACTAGCAATCTATCACCGGGAAAAACCTCTTTAGAGGGTTTCATGTTACTACCGTTCATTTTAACCTTGCCTTGCTTGCAGGCATTGGTGGCAATGCTTCGGGTTTTAAAGTACCGTACACTCCATAAAAATTTATCAACTCTCATAATAAATGGTCCTTAAAACTGTTCTATAATCATAAACAAAAATACAAGATTATTGTATCTTGCGCCCTTAAAAAACGAGACAATGCGATTAAACAAATATTTTTTAGCCGGAATTGCTTTGGCCGGCCTTATTTTCACTAGCTGTAATGACGATGATGATGGCGGAGTTGAGCCGGTAGAACTGAGGGATGAGCGGGAACAGGCCGTAATAGATGATGATAGTATTGTAGAATATTTAACAACGCATTTTTATAATTACGAGGAATTTGAAAATCCCACTCCAGATTTTGATTATAATATTGTGTTTGATACCATTGCTGGAGAAAACAGTGATAAAAAATCTATTTTGGAATCACCGCTTTTGGAGACGAAAAAAGTGACTTATAAGGTGAATGAAACTGAAATAGATTACAATCTTTATGTGCTAAAAGTTAGAGAAGGTGCAGGGGAAAAACCACATTTTACAGATTCTACCTACGTAAGGTATAAAGGAGAATTGCTGAATGCTGAGGTTTTTGATAATAATATTAATTCACCAGTTTGGTTTGATCTCATTGGTTATCTTTACGCAAACTTTAATAGTGTAGGGCAACGACAAATTTATAGAGAAGGAGGAGTAATCCCAGCTTTTAGAGAATCTTTAACTGAATTTAAAAGCGCTTCAAATTATAGTGTAAATCCCGATAATACGATAGAATGGTCTAACGATTATGGAATAGGTGCTTTATTTACTCCTTCTGGATTGGGGTATTTTAATACTCCAAAAGGGGGAAAGGCTTATAGTCCATTAATTTTTACATTTCATTTATTGAATGTTAATGAAGCTGATCATGATGGGGATGGTGTTCCAAGCTGGATGGAAGACGTTGATGGAGATGGAGATGTATATGATGATGATACTGATGAAAATGGGTTGCCAAATCACTCCGATCCAGATGATGACGGAGATGGTTTAGCAACAAGGCGTGAAATCATTATCAACGCCGATGGTACTATAACTTTTCCAGATACTAATAATAATGGTACACCTAATTATCTGGATGCTGATTATTTTCAGCCGGTAGAAGAAGAATAATATATATATGTTTCACCAATAAAAAAGCTCCTTTTAGTTTTTTAAAAGGAGCTTTTTTATTGATACTTGCACAGGCTTATAATGCTCTGGCATGAGGATTATCACAATGCCTTTTATTTATAAAAAAACGTTTCCAGTTCATACTTCATTGTCACTCTACGATTCTTGATTTTTTACTATTACATTGCTTTGTGACTATTTTAAAGTGCTAAGGATAAACTAAGGATCCATTGCGAAGGCCTGGAGTCTATACCGAAGTTATCGCTGGCCTCTTCTCTAAAAGCAGTATTGTCTGTAAATGCACCTTCATATCTTACATCGATCCCTAAATTACCTAAATTTAAACCGGCTCCCAATTGATAGCCAACGGTAAGATCGTTTTCTACATCGCTAATTTTAAAAGAGCCATTCTCGATCTCGTTATTGGTGATATACTGAAATGAAGGGCCGGCTTTAATATTTAACGGGCCAAGAATATCGACACCTAATAATAAGGGTAAATCTATTTTGTCCAGGTTATAGTCGAAAGCCCCATAATCTGTAGTTAGTTTGGTATAAACAAGTTCTGGTTGGATGAAAAATGAAGAAATTCCAAAATTTGCGAATATTCCAAAATGGTAACCTGCTTTTCTTTCTCCATTAGTAATATCTGGGAAGTCCTCCCTTGCGTCTGAAAAGTTATCGATATCTCCTGTAGATCCATAATTTAAACCTCCTTTAATACCAAATTCGGTTGATTGTGCCCATAATCCAGTAGTGGCAAGGCACAACATAATGATTAAAAAATTTTTCATGATATAAATTATTAGTTAGTTATAAAACGCAATTTAAGCGGTAAAATTTTGGTATAAAATAACAAAGCCTTTTAAAATCATTTTAAAAGGCTTTGTTTTATATTTATTTAACGTTTTTTAGCTTTTATTTACGTTTTATGACTTTTTCAGAAGCAGCTACAATAGCTTCGGCATTTAGGCCATATTTTTCCATTAACTGTTCAGGAGTACCACTTTCACCAAAAGTATCTTTTGTAGCAATAAATTCCTGTGGGGCAGGTTGATGCTCAGCTAAAGTTCTGGCTACACTTTCCCCTAAACCACCAAGGAAGTTGTGTTCTTCAGCAGAAACTACACATCCCGTTTTCTTAACTGACTTAATGATCGCTTCTTCATCGAGTGGTTTTATAGTGTGAATATTGATAATTTCAGCACTAATACCTTTTTCTTCTAAAGCTTCACCGGCTTTGATCGCTTCCCAAACCAAGTGTCCAGTAGCAATGATAGTAACATCAGTACCTTCATTAAGCATAATAGCTTTACCAATTTCAAATTTTTGATCGACTGGAGTAAATATTGGTACTTTTGGACGACCAAAACGCAGATATACCGGTCCTTCATGTTCAGCAATAGCAATTGTTGCTGCTTTAGTCTGGTTATAATCACAAGGATTGATCACCGTCATCCCCGGTAACATTTTCATAAGTCCGATATCTTCAAGAATCTGGTGGGTTGCCCCATCTTCTCCTAAGGTTAACCCAGCGTGAGATGCGCAAATTTTTACGTTTTTTCCTGAATATGCAATAGACTGTCTAATTTGGTCATAAACACGACCGGTAGAGAAGTTGGCAAAAGTTCCGGTAAAAGGAATATAGCCACCAATAGTCAATCCTGCCGCCATTCCCATCATGTTCGCTTCAGCGATTCCTGTTTGGAAAAAACGCTCTGGATTAGCTTCGATAAAGTCGGCCATTTTTAGGGAGGGGGTAAGGTCGGCACAAAGTGCAACTACTTTCTCGTTGGTTTTACCAAGCTCTGCAAGCCCTGCTCCAAAACCACTTCTTGTATCTTGTTTTTCTGTATAAGTGTATTTCTTCATTGTATTCTTTTTTGGAAATGAGGATTTAGTAATCACCTAAAGTTTCCGGATTCTGTGCAAGCGCACTTTCTAATTGTTCATCGTTTGGAGCTTTACCATGCCACTCGTGTGTGCCCATCATAAAGTCTACTCCGTTACCCATCACAGTAGTAAGTAAAACACAAACAGGTTTTCCTTTGCCGGTGTGTTCTTTAGCTTCTTTAAGTCCTTCGATTACTTTTTCGATATTATTTCCTTCAGCAATTTCTAAGACATCCCATCCAAAAGCCAAGAATTTTGCTTTTAGATCTCCCATGTTGAGTACGGTATCTGTACTACCATCAATTTGCTGGCCGTTCACATCTACTGTAGAGATGATATTATCCACACCTTTTGCTCCGGCATACATGATAGCTTCCCAGTTTTGTCCTTCCTGCAGTTCGCCATCTCCATGAAGGGAATAAACGAGCTTACTGTCCTTATTTAATTTTTTTGCCTGTGCAGCACCCAGAGCTACAGACATACCCTGTCCCAAAGATCCAGAGGCAACTCTTATTCCTGGAAGACCCTCGTGGGTTGTTGGATGTCCTTGCAGGCGAGAATCGATCATTCTGAAAGTTCCTAACTCTTCAATAGGGAAATATCCGCTGCGTGCAAGTACACTGTAGAAAACGGGAGAAATATGTCCGTTAGAAAGGAAGAAAATATCTTCGCCAATTCCGTCCATATTAAAACTAGGATCGTGATCCATTATTTCCTGATAAAGTGCTACAAAAAATTCGGTGCACCCAAGAGAACCTCCAGGATGCCCAGAATTTACTTTATGAACCTGTCTTACAATATCCCTGCGTACTTGGGTAGCAAAACTTTTTAATTCTTCAATGTTTGCCATTATATAGTTATTGTTGTGAATATTTCTTGCTAAAATAAGCTAATATTATGCTTTCTCAAAACTAAAGGGAAGGAGTATTTAATATAAGTGTTAAATTTATATTTTATTTTTGGAATATCTTAATACTTTAATTTGCAGAAATGTTAAGTATCTTTGCTGCCATTAAAAAAATTTATGGAATTTGAACTTTTAAAGACCGATCCTGCCAGTAAAGCCAGAGCCGGTAAGATAACTACAGATCATGGAGTTATAGAAACCCCAATTTTTATGCCTGTAGGAACTGTAGCCTCTGTTAAAGGAGTACATCAAACCGAATTGAAGCAAGAAATTAATCCAGATATAATTTTAGGAAATACGTATCATCTTTATTTACGTCCTAAAACCGGCATTCTTAAAAAAGCAGGCGGGCTTCATAAGTTTATGAATTGGGATCGTAATATCCTTACCGACAGTGGTGGTTATCAGGTATATTCGCTTTCAGGAAGAAGAAAGATTAAAGAAGAAGGTGTTAAGTTTAAATCTCATATCGATGGTTCTTACCATGTTTTTACGCCAGAAAATGTAATGGAAATTCAACGTGAGATTGGAGCCGATATTATTATGGCTTTTGATGAGTGTACACCTTATCCGTGTGATTATAATTATGCCAAAAGATCGATGCATATGACGCATCGCTGGCTGGACAGGTGTATTAAACATTTTGGGGAAACACCGCCACTTTACGGATACGATCAAACTTTATTTCCAATTGTTCAGGGAAGTACGTATAAAGATTTAAGAAGACAGTCTGCGGAATATATCGCCTCCAGAAATGCTGAAGGAAATGCGATAGGAGGTCTATCTGTTGGGGAACCTGCGGAAGAAATGTATGCTATGACCGAGGTGGTGACCGAGATTCTTCCTGAAGATAAACCACGATATTTAATGGGAGTAGGTACGCCTATCAATATTTTAGAGAATATTGCCCTTGGTATCGATATGTTTGATTGTGTAATGCCCACCCGAAATGCAAGAAACGGCATGCTTTTCACAGCACACGGCAGCATTAATATCAAGAATAAAAAATGGGAAGACGATTTTTCGCCCATAGACGATATGGGGATTACTTTTGTAGATACCCAATATTCGAAAGCATACGTTCGGCATTTATTTACCGTTAATGAAATGCTTGGCAAGCAAATTGCAACAATTCATAACCTTGGTTTTTATCTTTGGCTGGTACGCGAGGCCAGAAAGCATATCTTAGCAGGAGATTTTAGAGCCTGGAAAGACATGATGGTAAAACAAATGGATAAAAGACTATAAAAACATCGTAGTTTGAAAATTTTAGACTGGTATATTTTAAAGCGCTACTTAGGAACCTTCAGTATGATGCTGTTATTATTTATCCCTATTGGGATAACGGTTAATCTTGCTGAAAAAATAGATAAGATTCTTGAAAATGAAGTTCCTTTTGTTGAGGTAGCCGAATACTATCTAAATTTCACGATCTATTTTGCCAATCTTCTATTTCCGCTCTTTTTATTTTTATCCATTATTTGGTTTACCTCAAAATTGGCCAATAATACTGAAGTTATTGCTTTTTTAAGTAGTGGAGTTTCTTTTTATCGATTTTTAAGACCCTATATTATTGGAGCTACTATCGTGTGTATTGCAGCCTTAGGACTAAGTATGTTTTTGGCTCCAAAAGCAAGTAAGGGCTTTAATGAATTTAAATACGAGTATTTAAAAAGAGGTCACGAAACCCAGGAAACTAAAGATGTATATCGGCAGGTGAATGATAATGAAGTGATTTATGCCAGCCATTTTCGTCCCAAAACACATACCGCCAATAACTTTGTGATAGAGCATTTTGAAGGTAATCAGTTAAAATTTAAAATAAGTGCCTCCAGATTGAAATTTAATACCGAAGATTCTACGTATACCTTAACCAATGTTGATAAAAGAATTATTGGTGAAAATGGAGATATCATGAGTAATCAAGCTAAATTAGATACGATTCTGCCTTTTGAGTTTGATGAATTAACGCCAGAAACCTATATCGCTGAGACTTTAAGTTTCTCTGAACTCAATGAATTTATAAAAAAAGAAAGTCGGCGTGGATCGGGTAACATGAATATGTATCTGGTAGCTGCCTATAAGCGAGTTAGTATTCCAGTTTCGGCATTTATACTTACTATCATCGCTGTAGCAGTATCTTCGATGAAGCGTCGTGGCGGAATGGGCGTAAATCTTGCTGTAGGGATTTCCCTGGCTTTTATTTTTATCTTTTTTGATAAAGTTTTTGGTACAATAGCAGAGCAGTCAACCTTTTCACCCCTACTGGCGGTTTGGATTCCTAATATCTCATTTGGTATACTGGCAGTGTTTTTATTGTTAAAAGCGAAACGTTAATAAAAATAATTAAGCTCAGGCTTTAATTCTTCGATTTAAAGTTTGTTATATTTGTAGGCTCAAATTAAAACAACCATAGCTACTTATGGAATATTTAGACTTTGAATTACCGATTAAAGAGCTTGAAGAGCAGTACGAGCGCGCCTGTAATATTGGCGAGGAAAGCGAGGTGGATGTAACTGCTACCTGCAAGCAAATCGAGAAAAAACTTCAGGAAAAAAAGAAACAGATCTATAAAAATTTAACTGCATGGCAAAGAGTGCAGTTGTCCAGACATCCTAACCGTCCTTATACCTTAGATTACATTAATGCTATTTGTGGTGATACATTTTTAGAATTACATGGCGATCGAAGTGTAAAAGACGATAAAGCCATGATTGGCGGTCTGGGGAAAATTGGTGATCAAAGTTTTATGTTTGTTGGCCAGCAAAAAGGCTATAACACCAAAACAAGGCAGTACCGTAATTTTGGGATGGCTAATCCAGAAGGTTACCGCAAGGCTTTGCGCTTAATGAAATCTGCAGAGAAATTTAATCTTCCTGTAGTATGTTTTGTGGATACTCCCGGAGCTTATCCTGGACTGGAGGCCGAGGAGCGAGGGCAGGGCGAAGCTATTGCTCGTAATATCCTAGAAATGACACGTCTTAGTGTACCGGTTATTGTTGTGATTATTGGTGAAGGAGCCAGTGGTGGTGCGCTAGGAATAGGTGTGGGGAATAGAGTTTTGATGTTAGAGAATACCTGGTATTCTGTAATTTCTCCTGAATCTTGTTCCTCTATCTTATGGAGAAGCTGGGAATATAAAGAAACTGCAGCTGAAGCTTTAAAACTTACAGCTGAAGATATGAAAAAGCAAAAGCTTATTGACGAGATCGTAAAAGAGCCACTTGGTGGTGCACATAGTGATCGCGACGGCGCTTTTAAAGCTGTGGAAAAATCTATTTTGAAAGCTTTTGAAGAACTAAAAAGTTTATCAAAAGAAGATTTGATAAGTTCCAGAATGGATAAATATTTGGAAATGGGTGTCTATCAAGACTAACCCGTTAAAAATCATAATAGGTGAGGGAATCCGAAACAAACGTTTCGGATTTTTTTGGCCTTATTAACAAAAAAATAAAGTTTTCAACAACCAGATTGTTTAATAGTAGTGAACTAGAAATCGCTATTTTCTTAAGAACTACTTAGCAAATTGGTTACATTCGTGCTATGGAAAAAATCGCAACATCACCAGCATATAATAAACAGAATTCTAATGTAATTAGTCTCGAGAAGGGGAAGATACCTCCTCAGGCTGTTGATTTAGAGGAAGTTGTGCTTGGGGCGATGATGATCGATAAAAAAGGGGTAGATGAGATTATCGATATCTTACACCCTGATGCTTTTTATAAGAACTCGCACAAGCTTATTTACGAAGCTATTTTCAAGCTTTTTGAAAATACCGAGGCGATTGACTTATTAACGGTTTCCAACCAGCTCAAGAAGGATGGGAATTTTGAAAAGGCAGGTGGTGATTATTACCTCATTCAGCTTACCCAAAGAGTATCATCTTCAGCCCATATCGAGTTTCACGCGAGGATCATTTTACAGAAATATATCCAACGTAGTCTGATAAAAATTTCTGCGGAAATTATTGAAGAAGCTTATGATGAAAGTGTAGATGTATTTGACCTTTTAGATTCTGCTGAAGCCAAATTGTATGAGGTGACTCAGGGAAATATTAAAAAGTCTACCGAATCTGCACAAAGTCTGGTGATTCAGGCAAAAGCAAGGATTCAGGATATATCAAACAGAGAAGGATTAAGTGGTGTTCCATCAGGATTCGATAAGTTAGATGAACTTACTTCGGGATGGCAGCCTTCAGATTTAATTATTGTAGCGGCTCGTCCCGGTATGGGGAAAACAGCACTAACCTTATCGATGGCAAGGAATATCGCAGTAGGACAGGGCATCCCGGTAGCCTTCTTCTCGCTGGAGATGTCCTCGGTACAGTTAATTACTCGATTGATTTCTTCGGAAACCGGACTTTCTTCGGAAAAACTAAGAACGGGTAATCTTGAAAAACATGAGTGGGAGCAGCTTAACGTAAAGGTAAAAGACCTTGAAAAAGCACCGCTTTTTATTGATGATACCCCCTCGTTGTCTATTTTCGATCTTAGAGCGAAAGCACGCCGACTGGCCTCTCAATTTGGTATAAAGTTAATCGTCATCGATTATTTGCAGTTGATGACTGCCGGGGGAACGCAAAAAGGAGGAAACCGTGAACAGGAGATTTCCACGATTTCCCGAAACCTAAAGGCACTGGCAAAAGAATTAAATGTTCCGGTAATTGCACTTTCTCAGTTATCCCGTGCGGTAGAAACCCGTGGGGGTAGTAAAAGACCTTTACTATCAGATCTTAGGGAATCTGGAGCGATCGAGCAGGATGCAGATATCGTATCCTTTATTTACCGTCCTGAATATTATAAAATTGAGGAGTGGGATGATGAAGAGCGATCTCCAACAGAAGGACAGGGAGAATTTATTGTCGCAAAACACCGTAACGGTGGTTTGGAAAATATCCGTCTTAAATTTATTGGTCATCTTGGTAAATTTGATAACTTAGAAGACTTTGATTCGCCTTTCGAATTTCATTCAAAAATGAATGATGGAGACGGTGATAACGAGTTTGGAAGCGGTAATCTTCCAAGTCCAAGTGCAGATGAAGCTTTTGGAAGTTCGATGAATGATTTTAATCAGGATGATGATAGTGACGTTCCGTTCTAAATTTAGAAAAGTAAAAAATAACCAAAGACAGTTTAAGGCATTAATGCTTTTTACTGTCTTTTTCTTTTTGGGTCTGACCGGTTTTGCCAATAAGATTTTGGTGCCAATGGATCCGGATACGCAGCAAAATCATCTTAAAGCCTACGGGATTACCTATTTTGCTTTGGAGCATCAGATTAAAGCGCAGTGGTTATTAAATTATCGCGGTGGTTCTTTTCTTTTTGATGCCGAAGATCTTTTAGAAAAAGAATGCAAAATTAGAGGTGTTTCTTTTGAAATGTTAACCGATAATGATGCATTGGCCATATTAGATGAAATTTCCAGTCCTTCTAAAAATAAGGAAAGTGTGATTTTAGAAAAGGCTCCAAAAATTGCGGTGTATTCACCCAAAGGGAATAAACCCTGGGACGATGCGGTAACCATGGCGCTTACCTATGCTGAAATTCCTTACGAAACTATTTATGACACCGAAGTTTTAAATGATGCACTTGTTCTGTATGACTGGTTACACTTGCATCACGAAGATTTTACCGGGCAATACGGGAAGTTTTACAGAGCTTATCGAACTGCCCCCTGGTACATTGAAGATAAAAAGAATGCAGAGGCTCTGGCCGAAAATTTAGGTTACCGTAAAGTATCTGAAGAAAAGCTGGCTGTAGCTTTAAAGATTAGGGATTATGTCGTTGGGGGCGGATTTATGTTTGCCATGTGTAGCGCAACCGATAGTTTTGATATTGCGCTTGCCGCTGAAAATACCGATATAGCTGAACCTATGTTTGATGGGGATCCTAGTGATCCCGGCTATCAATCGAAGTTAGATTTTACAAACTCTTTCGCTTTTACTGATTTTATTCTGGAAAGAAACCCTATGGTCTATGAGTTTTCGTCTATAGATATGACTGCCAAAAGAGCGGTGCCTATGGAGAAAGATTATTTCACCCTTATGGACTATTCCGCAAAGTGGGACGTAATTCCTACGATGTTAACCCAAAATCATACAAGACTGGTTAAGGGATTTATGGGGCAAACCACGGCGTATAACCCGGATAATATAAAAGCTAATGTGTTGGTGATGGGAGAGAATAAGGTAAATGGAGAGGCAAGGTATATCCATGGTGTAAAAGGAAAAGGATTTTTTACTTTTTATGGAGGTCACGATCCAGAGGATTATCAGCATCGAGTAGGAGATCCTAAAACCGAGCTGGAGTTACATCCAAATTCTCCCGGCTATCGATTAATACTGAATAATGTTTTATTTCCTGCAGCTAAAAAGAAGAAGAAAAAAACATGAAAACTAAACTTTTAACACTTAGAATACTTACAGTATTTATGGTGGTTTTAATTCTTTTAGAAGTGCTGCATTTATCTGAAGCTATTATGTTAGATGCCATCCTGAATGGTTTTTTAATGATAGTTATTGGTGTTTTAAGTTTGATTTTGGCGTATTTAAATTATAAAAAGAAAGATTGGTAAGATGAAGACATTTCAGAAACAAATAGCATTAAAACCTAAATCGCGTGGATTTCATTTGGTAACCAGTGAAATTGAAGATCAGTTTCCTGAAATTGGTGAAATTCAGCAGGGTATTTTACAAGTGTTTATAAAACATACTTCTGCTGGATTAACGATAAACGAAAATGCCGATCCTACGGTAAGGGATGATTTTGAAAGTCATATCAATAAAATGGTTCCGGAAGATCAGCCTTATTATCGTCATACTTTTGAGGGATCAGACGATATGCCGGCGCATATTAAAGCCTCGCTTATGGGGACATCAGTTCAAATTCCAGTCACTAACGGTAAATTAAATTTAGGGACCTGGCAAGGTATTTATTTATGCGAACACAGGAATCACGGAGGTTCCAGAAAACTCGTGCTTAGCCTTATGGGGGCTTAAACCAGATAGATGGTTTCCCCTTTCCCTTATTAGCCAATAGGTAATGATATTTTGATTAAATCTCTATAACTATCTTATCAGCATTTTTTGAAACGGTAAAAGGTTTTGCAATTTATACTTTATGAGCATGCCCAATATTGTTGATTAGGGGTTCCATTCCATTTTAAAATTAGAACCTTAATTTTTAATCCTAAAAATAAAGTTTATGAAAAATAGAATAATTTCTGTTTTCTTGGTTGTTTTTGGTCTTTTAAACGGTCTTGCTCAGGAACTTTATGATATTCCTGATGGAAAGGTAACAAGATGGGCAAGCTTCGAAAATGCTAAGGCCGAAAAGGGCGGCGGTGGTAAAGAAAACAAAGGTGCCAAAGGCCATCCATTTGAACGTATTCCGGCGGGGAAAAGCCTTGATCTTTTGGATATCGATGGCAGCGGTACGATAAAAAGGATCTGGCTAACCATTAGTGATCGTTCGCCCGAAATGCTTCGGGCATTAACTATTAAAATGTTTTGGGAAGGTAGTGATAAACCTGCCGTAGCTGTACCTTTGGGAGATTTTTTTGGGTTAGGTTTAGGACAAAAAACAGCTTTCGAAAACAAACTATTTAGCGATCCGGAAGGCCGTTCTTTTAATTGTTTCGTTCCCATGCCTTTTCAAAAATCGGCTCGCATTACGATAACCAATGAATCCGATAAAGATTTAGATGCCATATTTTATGATATAAACTTATTAAAGGAAAATCATGAGGGTGAATTATTTTATTTTCATGCCTATTGGAATCGTGAGAAAAATACCACTTTAGGAGAAGCGTTTAAGATCTTGCCGAAAATTAATGGTAAGGGACGTTTTATAGGAACTAATATGGGGATTGTTACCAATAAATTATATAAAGATACCTGGTGGGGTGAAGGCGAGGTAAAAATGTACATCGATGGCGACTCCAATTTTCCAAGTCTGGTAGGTTCAGGAACAGAGGATTATGTAGGTACGGCCTATGGACAGGGAACTTATGATCATATGTTTCAGGGATCGCTTATTGCCGATAAGGAAGAGGGTGCATTTGCATTCTATCGGTATCATATTCCAGACCCTGTATATTTTTATGGGGATATTAAAGTGACTATTCAGCAAATGGGTGGTGCTCCCAGAGATGTGGTTCGAAAATTAGTAGAAAACGGAGCAGATCTAATTCCGGTTACTATTGATCATGCCCCTAATTTTACAAAATTATTCGAGTTAGAAAATGCTCCTAAGCTTGGGGATAAGGATTTTCCAGATGGATGGACTAATTTTTATCGTAGCGATGATGTATCGGCAACGGCCTATTTTTATTTAAATAAGCCATATAGTGACTTACCACCACTTCAAACTGTAGAGTTAAGAACAGCGAGTCTAATAAAGACCGCGGTTGTAAAGAATGATTTGTAGATATCGAGTGGAGCTAAAAAGTACTTTGAAATTTTGACTTAATCAGCACTTCCAAAAAGTAATAATACTGCGATCTCGATGATTATCAGGATGTGGCGATCTGGTTTAGACCTCTTGGGTGTGCATTGAGGTAATGATTTAGTAACTTCCCTCTTTTTATTTTTCAATGATATTCAAAAGCAACTTTCAAAGGAGAAACTATAATTTTAGCCTGTTTTTTTATGATTTCTATCCAGTCTTCTTTACTACTTACGTCTCCGCTTTTTTCCCAGGCAAATCCTGCATAATAAGTAAACGGACTTTTAGGAGTAGTAGTAACTAAAAGATTGCTTTGATCTGGAAACTTACTTGTATAAGCAAATGCCGAGTCGATTACAGCAGGTTTCATCACAATACCTTCTCCAACCTGTGCATCATCGATACGCTCCCAATGCATAATCCAGCCTTCTTCTTTATCAATCTCGTATTCTCCTTGATTGTTGTGCAATGTAATTCCGGTGGCGTAATTAGGGATTCCATCTTCAGCTTCTATGCTAATTTCAAATTTTGAAAAATGAGATCCTAAAGCTAGGCTAATTCTTTTAGTTTCTTTTACATTATAAGGACCCCACGGGGCATAGCTTAACTCAAATATGGTTTTTAATGGGCCGCTGGCAATAGTTTTATATTCCACAAAATTTTGAGAAACATACAGGCTGTCATTTTCAAAAACACCAAGGCCTCCTAATCCGCGACTATTACCTACATGGTAAGGATCATAACCTTCTCCATGATCTGTATGGTAGTATCCTGGATTTTTAACATGTTCAGCATACCACTTGTTGATAATGGATTTGTTGGTGCGTTTTAACCAGATATCGATCCCGCTGGAAAGAGTGCTTCCCGCCACACCTTCTAAAGCCTCTTTCTGCCCTGTTGGACCATAGGTTCTAAAAGCCACTTTATCATTTTCCCAGGCGTAATCATCTGTTCTTTCAGGAACAAACCTGGAATATGCTACGACTTCTTTTTCGGGCATTGCAAATGAGCTGTCGCTTATTATTTTATAATGCGAAGTTTTATGGGCAGCAACTTTTGCCATAAATAAAAATTCTTCTGGAGTACCATCTTTATCGTAATCGAGCCATTGATGTCTTATGGTTTTTCCAGTAGAATCTGTTATATGAATGTAATCAATAGCAGCTTTTTCGAATTTGTCTAATAAGTTTTTAGCATCAAAACTTACAATTTCATTTCTATCAAAATCAAGGTCGTTACTAACTGAAATTGAAAAACCTGACTCTTCGGTTTTTTCGGGTTTACATCCGTTCGCGAGCAGGAGTCCTAGTATAGCAGTAGTAATTATTCTTTTCATTTTTGTTGAGGTTCCGTTTAAAATTTTAGTTTTTAGGTGAGGTCTTTATTCAAAGAAAAATCAGAAGGTAATCGCCCAAATTTCTCTTTAAAGATTTTTCTAAAGTATTTCATGTTATTAAAACCAACTTCGAAAGCAGCCATCGATATATTTAATCCTTCTTTTTCTATTAAATATAAGGATTTGTCTAGTTTTATATCGCGAATATATTCGTTAATACTGCTTCCTGTAAGTGCTTTTATCTTACGATACAGCGATGCCCGGCTCATACCCATTTCTTCCGCAATTATCTCTACAAGCTTTCCTTGTACCTGAATATTTTTATGTACGGTATTTTCGAATTTTTTGAGGAATTGCTTTTCTATTTTAACCTGTTTACTTTCCGTAGCAGTTTCTATACTTTTATTTTCTTCTTTTTGAAGGAGCTCTTTTTGTAAACTGAATTTACGATCCAGTAGATTTCTAATTCTTGCTTTAAGAATGGCGGTACTAAAAGGCTTGGTGATATAATCATCTGCTCCTTCATTATAACCAGTTATAATAGATTCTTGTGCATCTTTAGCCGACAGTAAAATTATTGGAATATGTGTTGTTTCTTTTTTAGATTTTAAAGTGTTGGTAAGGTCTATACCGCTTTTTTCTGGCATCATAATATCAGATACGATAAGATCTGGAACATGTTTTATGGCCATGTTAATCCCTTCCTGCCCGTTTAAAGCATGCAAAAGATCATACTTCTCTTTTAAAATTGATGATAAATAATGATGAATATCTGGATTGTCGTCAATAAGTAAAATTAATTCCCTCTCGGTATCGGGATTAAGCAATGCACGATGTTCCAATTCCCTATTTTCGTTAAGGATATCAGCGGTTATTTTTACAAAATCGGTGACTTCAGAAGTATTTTCAGATTCCAAAAGATCTGGTTTTCCTTTTGGTAAGAAAACTTTAAAGACGGTAAATTGATTTTCGATACTTTTTGCCGTGATTGCTCCGTCATGCAATTCAATAAAACGTTTAGAAAGGGCAAGTCCAATACCGCTTCCGTCTTTCTTCACTTTTTCGTCTGAATGATAGTACCAATCAAAAATATAAGGTAAAATTTGGGCAGAAATACCCGTACCATTATCTTTTATCGAAAATTGATAACCATTGCCTTTTGGTTTTAATTTGATCTTTATCTGGTCTCCTTTTGAAGTATATTTTAAAGCATTAGACATTAAATTATTAAAAACGATATGTATTTTCTCCAGATCGCAGTAAACTGGTGATGATGCTAAATCGATATGCTTAATTATTTTAACCCCTTTTTTGTGAGCTATAGGCTCATACATTTCTATCCATTTTGATAACAGCCTGGTAAGTTGATGTTTCGTGATTTTTAGTTTATTTAAACCATCTTCACTTTGCCTAAAATCGAGTAATTTGTTTATTCTGCTTAATAAAGTTTTAGCATTTTTTTCAACGATCCTTAAACTATTAATGTGTTCCTTTTTTCGAATTTCACTTAGTAAGCTTTCTACCGGAGCCAAAATCATCGTAAGCGGAGTTTTAAGCTCATGTGAAAATCCTGTATAAAACCGAAGTCTTTCTTCATTAAGGTCATGCTCTAACTGTCGCTGATTTTTTTCGAAAATCAATGATTGTTTTAATTTAATTTTATCTGTATAATATTTTAAGCCAAACCATAGCAACAATACAGCAGTAATAAAATAAAGAAGATATGCTGGCAGGGTTCTCCATATAGGAGGGATTACCTGAATAAATAACTGATTTGAAGATTCCAGATAATCGTTATTATTGGTTTTTAATTTGAGCCTATAATCGCCTGGGGGCAACTGGCTAAAGTTAATCCGATTTGCATTTTTGATGTTGATCCAGTGATCATTATAACCTTCCAAAATATAAGAGTATTCAATATTATCTGATCTTGGATATTTCAGAGAAGCAAAATCCAGGGAAAATAGCGCCTGATTGTAATTAATACTAATGGTATCGGTTAGCGAAATGGATTTTTCCAGGATCGTCTGAGTACTGTCATTTAGACTTATAGATTTTCCATAGACTTCAAGATTTTTAAAAACAGTAGGGAAATTTGTTTTAACAGGATGAGATAGATCTTTAGTGTCAAAAATATTTAAACCTTTGTTACCCCCTATCAATAAAATACCATCCTGAGTTAGGAGGCTGGCACCAATATTAAATTCACTTTCCTGTATATTATTAAAATTGTTAAGATTTCTAATCTTATTGGACTGTAGGTCATACAGACTTATTCCGTCATTGGTGCCTATCCAAAAATTGCCAGACAAATCCTGGGTGATAGAATTTATCGTATTATTACTTAAACCATCGTTAGTAGAAAAACGTTGTACTTTTTCAGTTTCCAGGTTTAGTTTTAATAAACCTTCGTTCATGGTACCCACCAAAAGGTTGTTATTATCTATAAAATGAACGCTAAAAACAACGTTTGTTGGGAAATCGATATTTCCTGTATGAAAACCTGAATATTGTCCTGTTTTATAATTGTATTTTATTAGTCCGTTGCCGTAGGTAGCAAGCCAAATTTCATTAGTATCTTTTTGGGTAATATTGCGAATATCAAGCTTGCCAAGCTCATCTATATATATAAAACTATCTTTTTTAGAGTTATATTGATATAATCCGCCACGATTGGTTCCTACCCAGATATTACCCGATGCATCCTGGAATATAGATCGTACATCACTGCCCTCAGATACTTTACTATCTAAATAAGTAGTTAATTTCTTTGATTTAAGATTATATCTGCTTATGCCTTGTCGATAGGTGCCAATCCAAAGATTTTCTTTTGAATCTTCTAATAAAGAAAGTACCAGATTTGTAGGAAGAGGAAGGTCTAATTTTCCGAATCGTTTAGATATTCGGGAATAGGTGTTAATTCCTCCACCATCGGTTCCAATCCAAATATTATCTTCTTTTCCCTTTGCAATAGCTTTAACACGATCGTGGGAAATTTTAATATCTTTATTTGTTGAATGATCGATAAGCTGTATGGATTCTCCTTTTGGGTCTACAAAATCAAAACCAGCCTCAGTACCGATCCATATGTTCCCATTGGAATCTTTATAGAGGTTTAAAATATTTCTGTTAAAAACACTACTGCCATCGTTTTTGGGCGAAAAAGATTGAATCCTAATTTCTTCGTTATTAAATAAGGAGGTGGGGTCAAGAATATTTAGTCCACCATTTCGAGTTCCTATCCATAACAAACCCTGATTATCTTCAACCAGGCTCCGAATAGCATCATCTGTAAGTTTACTATTCTCTTTATTAATATGTATAATTTCGTTTCCGTCAGCAATAAGCTTTAAACCTTCATCGGTTCCTACCCAGTGTCGGTTTTTTGAGTCGGTATATATAGTATTAATCCTACCCTGAAATAACTTTTCTATATTTGTTATTATAGTATCGTTTATAGAAATACTGTAAATACCATTATTATAAGTACCCGCAAGAATAGTATGGTCATCCCTTAAATCTAATGTGCTTATACGGTATTCTTTTAATAAAACGTTTTCTGAGATATTGTTTCGTTGAACTGCTATGTGTCTGTTCCCTTTTATAAAATGAACACCAGAAGAATAATCTCCTACTACCAGCATATCTTTCGATAATTCTATGATACTTGTGATACCATCAGAGAGATTGGAATTTTCTATTGATTTTTTATGAAATAAATTTTTCTGAATGTCATAAGTGTGAATCCCGCTATTAGTGGCCAGGTACAAATTTCCACTTGTAGAAGGTACGATTTGTTGAATATAATTGTTGAGCAGTCCTGAATTTTCTTTATCAAATTTTTCGAATTCATTACCATCAAACCTGTTTAAGCCAGAATTTGTGCCTATCCATATAAAACCTATTTTATCTTCTGTAATTGAACTAACCATATTATTGGATAATCCATTTGAAGTATCATAATGATAAAACTTGAGCCCATTTGGAAAAAGAGAGCTATGCTCACTATCCTGAGCAGAGATTTTCAAACTTAAAAGAGAAACAATAAGTAAAAATTGGAGTTGGATTTTTGTTTTTATGATTCTCATAATCCGTATTTTGGAATGTGATTCTGCCTACCCGCAATTAGAACGAAAAGGATTTGTGATTTTATGAAAATATGTTGCGAATATTAATAAATATATAAAATAAAACAAGAATAAAATAGGTTTTTGTTAGTGTGTTTTAGTTAATATTATGATTTTATTTAAAATTTGTACTCTTTTATATTCTTTCATCTAATAGAGCCAAATGATGTTATACTATATGTATCGCGAAATTCATCAAAAATGAATGAAGTAAACTACGTAAAGTAAAGCCTAACAGAAAATGGAATTATACCTAAATTGAGAATCCTTGAATATAGTCATTGGGATTAATAAAATATAAAGTTCTGATTAACTTTACTTCATTAATATCGGTTTTCAATTCTTCGCTTATAGTCATTTGGAATGACAATAAATCTTATCCTAAATTGAAAAACAAATATAAAGGGAGCCCCAAATTAAACCTGTTGGTGGGCATATTAAATGTGATGATACCTTATTATTATACTGCCTATAGCATAGGCTTTAATTCTCTTTGAGTTGTAAAAATGAGAGTAAATGAGATTTCTAGAAATATTATTTCATATAATCCTGAAAATTTTCATAGTTTTTTACGAAAAAATTATCAATTAAATACTTGGTTTTTAATTAGTTAATTGTATGTGATCATTTTACCCCCCTAAAAGTATTATTTGCTACCTCATAACATTAATAAAATTTAAGGAGTATTGCTAAAGTTTTAATAAAGTAAACTAAATCGTTTTCGTTTATTCACATAATTTAATAGCAAATGAAATTATACAATTACAATTTTGTGTTATCTGCTTTTTTAATGCTGTTTTCGTCCTTGAGCCTATTTGCTCAGGATAATAGTATAAAAGGAAAAGTGGTTGATCAACAGGGAGTACCAATACCCAGTGTCACTGTTAGTATAAAGGGAACTTCTACAGGTACTGTAACAGATTTTGATGGAATGTTTTCTATCCGTGCAAAAGCGCAGGATACTATTTTATTTTCCTTTATTGGGTTTGAATCCCAAGAAGTACTTGTAGGAGATCGAAACATAATTAATATAACCCTTGCCGAAAATACTGCAGAATTAGAAGAGGTAGTGGTTGTAGGATATGGAACTCAAAAACGCTCTGATGTAACAGGTTCTGTAGCATCTGTACCGGAGGAACGATTAGAAAATTTGCCCGTAACAGATGTTACACAGGCCATACAAGGCACAACAGCAGGCTTGAATATTACCCAGGGCTCTTCTGTACCAGGATCAAGTGGTTCGATACAAGTTCGTGGAGTAAACTCCATTAATGGCTCCACCAGTCCATTTATTGTCTTGGACGGTATTCCATTTACAGGTACTATTAATGATATTAATGTAAGAGACATTAAATCGATTCAAGTACTTAAAGATGCCTCAGCAGTGGCAATCTACGGAACTCGAGGATCTAATGGGGTAATTCTAATACAAACAAAAAGAGGAGTGGACGGTGCGCCTCAGATCAACTATAGCACTTATACAGCCTTTGAAGAGTTCGCAAATATCTTAACTCCACGGGGGCCAGAATCCTATGTTCAGAAATACGAGGATTACTTTAGTCAGGCGTTTCCAGACCGGGAACAGGATCGTATTCTTGAAAATCAAAGTGAGATTGATAACTACAATCTGGGTAGGACAACAAACTGGTTTGAGGAGGCCACACAAACAGGAATAATACAGGAGCACAACCTGAGTATCCGAGGGGGTAATGATAAGGTAAAATATTTTGTTTCTGGTCTTTATCTAGATCAGGAGGGAGTTATTAAAGGATATAACTATAAGAAATTTACGATGCGTTCTAATCTGGATGTTGCAATAACAGACTGGTTAAAGGTGGGACTGAATGCTTTTTTTGCTAATAATAATTTTGACGGCGGGCGGGCTAACCTGCTTAATGCGACTGCCATGAGCCCTTATTCGGTTCCGCTTCAGGACAATGGAGAATATCTTATATTTCCAATGGCACCGGAGCTTTTATACGTAAACCCGTTACTTGGCTTAACCACGGATCGCTACGAGCGGGAGCGTACACTTTCTGGTAATGCTTTCTTTGAGATTAAGCCTCAGTTTTTAGAAGGGCTTTCTTATAGAATGAACACCTCATATACCTTAAATCCTTATGAATACCGTAATTACGAGGGAAGGGCCGCAAACAACAACAGGGGGTTCGCAAACATAGGAGGTGATGAAGAAAAAGTATGGATTATTGAAAATATTTTAAAATATACTAAAAGTTTTGGAAAACATAATTTAGACTTTACTGGTCTCTACAGTGCTCAGGCTAATGAATTTTTCAATAGAAATTTAAACGGAACCGGTTTTATAAATGATCAATTGTCATATAATAATATTGGATCAGCAGAAAATATAGCTGGTGGTACGGGAAGTTCACGTTCTACTTTATTATCGCAAATGGCAAGGATCAATTATTCTTATGATAGCAGGTACCTACTTACGCTTACTGCAAGACGGGATGGGTATTCGGCCTTTGGCGCAAATACCAATAAGTATGGTACTTTTCCTTCTCTGGCCGTTGGTTGGAATATTCATAATGAAGATTTTATGAAAAATGCCGATAAGGTAAATAATTTAAAATTAAGATTTTCATATGGTCAAACCGGTAACCGTGGTGTAAACATTAATCAGACCAAATCCCTGGCTGGTACAGTACTTTATCCTTTTGGAGGTACCGCATATACAGGAACCTTTCTGGCTGGGCTTGGTAATCCCAACCTTGTATGGGAAACGACAACGACTGCCAACTTGGGGATTGATTTTGGCTTCTTAAACAATAGAATCAATGGTACAGTAGAGATTTATCACTCTAATACTGATGACCTTCTGCTCCGCAGAAGTATTCCTGCCCTTACAGGAACAAACAATATTATAGATAATATAGGTGAGGTAAGGAATAAAGGTCTGGAATTTACGGTCAATACCATTAATGTAAGAAATGATAATTTCTCTTGGGAAACCAACGTGAATTTTTCAACTTATCGAAATGAGATTGTAGACCTTTATGGAGATGGGGAAAGTGATATACCTAATAGATGGTTTATCGGGGAATCTCTAGGGGCCATTTTTGACTATAATATGATAGGAATATGGCAGGAAGGTGAGGATACCGGTACTTTTAATGCGCAACCCGGAGATATTAAATTTGCAGACCTCAATAATGATGGTGTAATTGATCCAGAGAATGATAGAAGTTATTTGGGGAATTCTTTACCAAGTTGGACTGGCGGAATTACTAACCGTATTTCTTATAAGAATTTTGACTTATCTTTCTTTATTCAAACGGTACAAGGTGTTTTAAAAGGCAATTCGGATATCAGTTATGGAGATGAGGTAGCGAGAAGAAATACACCCGAAGCAGTGGGCTATTGGACGCCTGAAAATCAAAGTAATGAATTTCCTTCCCTTGTTTTCAGAAACACAAGAGGCTATGGTTATCCGAGAGATGCAAGTTATGTAAGGCTTAAAGATGCCCGTTTTAGCTATAGGTTTCCTGCGGCAAGCATAGAAAAATTTGCCCTTACCGATCTTATGGTTTATGTGGCTGGTAGAAACCTGTATACCTTGACAGATTGGATAGGCTGGGATCCTGAAAGCCGACAATATAATCGTGGATCTAGTGATAGTAATGGAAGTTGGAATAATAATTACCCTGTGGTAAGGTCATTTTCATTAGGTGTTAATATATCATTATAAAAGATTTTATTAAAGTGAATTTTATGAAAAATAGAATAAAAATAGTTTTAATCATTTTGACTTTGGGTTCCTATACATTTGTTTCCTGTAGCGATGATTTTTTAGAGGAGGAGGTAAGGTCGTCATTTACGCCTGAAACTCTAAATGACGAACTTGGTTATGAGGCGCAGCTTATCGGTCTTTACCAACAGCTTAGTACATTTTACACTCGTAATGGCGAGCAGGGCTGGTTATCGGTATGGCAGGTAGGAACCGATATTGTTTGGCCTACAGCACCGCAGGGTGTAGAAGTGCCCTGGTTCAAATACAATGAACTTACATCAGATAATGGTGCTGCATTTCAAAGTTGGGATCTATGGTTTAACATGATCGAAAACGCAAATAGCATCATTAATAGTATAGAGCAGACCCCTCCTGAAGGAATATCACAAGAAGATGCCAATGCGATTAATGCAGAAGCACGGTTTTTTAGAGCTTTAGCCTATAATAACTTAGCAACACTTTTTGGAGGAGTTCCACTGATCTTGGATCCAGTAACCGAACCAAGATTTGATTATACTCGTAATTCATTACAAGAGATCAATGATCAGATCGAAATAGATCTTAGTTATGCAGTGGAGAACCTTGGAGACCCTACAAATACTCCAAGGTACGAAGCTCGCGTAAATCGTTATGTAGCCAGTCAATTATTTGCAGAATTTTATTTGAGATCAAATCGGCCTGAACTTGCTGAAGAGCAGGTAGACCTGATTATCAATAGCGGAAAATTTTCACTGGTTACGCAACGATATGGCGTAAAATCCAATGAACCTGGTGATCCATTTTCAGATATGTTTTTTAAAGGCAACCAGCGTAGATCCCAGGGAAATACAGAGGCTATCTGGGTATTGGAAAATGAAAACCCTGCTGAGGTACGAGGAGGATCTACAGGTTTTCCTCAGCAACGTCGTGTATGGGGAGCTGCCTATCATAATGTGAATGGTCTAGTACCCGCAGATTCTCTTGGTGGTCGTGGTTTATCACGTATTCGCCTTAATAATTGGGTACTTTACGATCTTTATGATGATGATGATATGCGTAATTCCAAATACAATATCAAAAGAAGGTTCTATTATAACAATCCAAATTTTGATTATAGTCAGGTAGATTTCAACTATCAGGATATGGTTCCTTATGAAACTATTGATACTTTGGGTAGAATTAATCCGTATTCACTGAAATGGGGCCATTTTGATCCTACAGATGTTTTTGGCTTCGGGATGTGGAAGGATTTTATACTTATGCGACTGGGAGAAACCTACTTGCTTAAAGCGGAAGCCCAGGTTATGCAAAACGATTTGGATGGTGCTGCCTCTACGATCAATATTCTAAGACAACGTGCCAATGCACCTATGGTATCTGCTGGCGAAATGGATATTGATTTCATTTTGGATGAGCGCGCACGTGAACTTATTGCCGAAGAAAATAGGAGGATGACCCTCATGAGGACCGGGATGCTTGTGGAACGTGCTACACGATTAAACCTTCAAAGCCCCAGCGTCCCTCTTCCTGATCTTATGCGTATTGAGGGATTACAGGAATTTCATGAACTTTTTCCCATACCTTTAACAGAGATACAGTTAAATAAGGATGCTGTTTTAGAGCAGAATCCCGGATATTAGTTGGTAATTTGAGTTTTGCTTGCAAAGCAGGCGATTATTTGATTAATCGTCTGCTTTCTCTTTCGATTGTAGCTAGATTTTATATGAATTGATCAATTTATACCCTTAAATTAATCCAATAGCACCTTTTATATATAGTAAAAATTTACAAAAATTGTAGAATCCTATCTTTAAAAGATGAAGTTTAAATTATTACACTTTATTTATCTGGTTTTTCTATGCTTATCCTGTAAATCAGTAAAGGTAAAAGAATTTCATGTAGGAGAAGGATGGGCCAATAATTCGGTTAATACCACAATTTTTAGAAAGAATGCAATAACATCAGCAGGAGAGTATCAATTTCTGGGATATTACGATAATAACGAGCACATGATTATTGCAAAAAGGAAACTCAATTCATCAAATTTCGATTTAAGTAGTAGTGATTTTACCGGTAATGCGAAAGATGCACATAATTCGATAAGCCTTGCGGTAGACGGCAATAAACAGTTACATGTAAGCTGGGATCACCACGATAATCCTCTAAATTATGCAGTTGGCGACTCGATTTTAAGTCCACAACTTGGTGGTAAAACAAGGATGACAGGTAAGGATGAAAATAAAGTTTCTTACCCCCAATTTTATAATCTTAAAAATGGAAATCTTCTCTTCCTGTTTAGGTCTGGACAATCCGGGGAAGGTAAACTGGTTTCAAAACTTTATAATATTGAAACCCAAAATTGGACAGATTTGCATGAGAATCTTATAGATGGTGAAGGAGAGCGAAACGCTTACTGGCAAGCTAGTGTAGATACAAAGGGAACGATTCATTTATCATGGGTGTGGCGTGAAAGCTGGGACGTTTCTACCAATCATGATATGGCCTATGCCAGATCTAAAGATGGTGGAAAAACCTGGGAGAAATCGACCGGTGAAAAATATTCCCTGCCTGTAACGGCTGAAACCGCTGAATATTCCTGGAGGATTCCGCAGAAAAGCGGATTAATTAATCAAACCGCTATGACGACCGATAAAAACGGAAATCCTTTTATCGCCACTTATTGGACAGAAAATAATAAAACCGATTACCAAATAATCTATCTGGAAGATGGAAAATGGAAGCACGAAAATACTAATTTTAGGAATACATCATTTCAATTAGGCGGTGGGGGAACTAAAAAAATTCCGATTTCAAGACCGGATATTTTACTTAAGGAAACCAAAAATGATCCCACGATTTATCTTTTGTTTAGAGATCAGGAAAGAGAAAACAAAGTTTCTTTAGCCTATCACCAGTTGCATACCAATAAACCCTGGAAAGTAATTGATCTTACAAAAGAATCTGTAGGCGAGTGGGAACCGAATTATGATTTGGAGCTTTGGGGTAAAGAAAGAAAATTACATGTTTTTGTTCAGAAAGTCACTCAGTTGGATGGAGAGGGGCTTGCAACGACACCACCTACAGAGGTTCGGATACTGGAAGTTTCAAATTTGCCGAAGTAATAAATAATTATAGATAAGCCTAATGAAATTAAATACAATTAAAATACTTAGCATTGTTGTTTTTTTGATCACGCTGATTTCCTGTAAAGAGAATAAAAATATTGAAGAAAAAGAATCTTCGGAAGCTGAATTAACTAAAAGCATTTCCGAAGAAAAAATAGATTCAGTAAACCAGTTAGCGGCTAATCAGTATTTAGCAATGTCCGAAAGCTTAGAGAAAAGTAGGTACCCAAAGACCTTTTATCCTAAAAAGAACGAATTTGAATCCAGTAATTCAGGTTGGTGGACAAGCGGGTTTTATCCGGGAACGCTCTTGTATCTTTACGAAGAAACCGGTGAGGATAGTTTAAAAATTGAAGCTGAAAGGATATTAGAAGATCTTAAGAGAGAAGAATCTAACACCTCTACTCACGATCTTGGATTTATGATGTTTTGCAGTTTTGGTAATGCCAACCGTATTGATCCAAAACCAGAGTATCAGGAGATTTTAATGAATAGCGCTAAATCACTGGCGACACGTTATAATGATACGGTAAAAGCCATTAGATCCTGGGATAGCGCTTCCTGGAATAAAGCAGGGGAAGATGATTTGGTAGTGATTATAGATAATATGATGAATCTGGAGCTTTTGTTTTGGGCTACGGAATATAGTGGTGACAGTACCTACTATGATATTGCAGTAAATCATGCGAATACTACGATGCAGAATCATTTTAGGGATGATTATAGTTCCTATCACGAAGTAATCTATGATGAAAATACCGGAACTGTAAAAAAGCAAATTACAAATCAGGGATATGCAGATGAGTCTTCATGGGCAAGAGGACAGGCCTGGGGTTTATATGGATATGTCGTGATGTACCGGGCAACCAAAGATGAAAAGTATTTAGAAATGGCAAAAAATATCGCCAATTTTATATTAAATCATACTAATCTTCCAGAAGATAAGGTGCCTTTTTGGGATTTTGATACTGATAAAATTCCAAATGATTTAAGAGATAGTTCTGCAGCTTCGGTGATGGCTTCGGCTTTATTAGAATTATATGAGTTTACAGATCAAACGCAATATTTTAAAGCTGCTGAACAAATGTTGAAAACCTTGTGCAGTCCTGAATATTTAGCAAATCAGGACGAGTTAGGTGGATTTTTGCTTAAACATGGTGTAGGAAACATGCCTAATAAAACTGAAGTAGACGTACCATTAACTTATGGCGATTATTATTTTATTGAGGCTTTAAAACGATATAAAGAAATTTAAAAAACCGAACATCGAATTATACTAAAACTATGAAAAAGACCTTTTTAAGCCTACTAGGATTATTATTGTTTACGGTGGGCTATACGCAGCAAAACGAGTGGGAAGATCCCACTAAAGTAGACCGCCATAAGCTTGATGGCCGTAGTGATTTTGTACTCTACA